>NZ_NOZT01000014.1:0-30829 GCF_002412355.1 Acinetobacter sp. YT-02 | reverse complement strand
TCTATTAAAATCCCTAATTTGGGTTGGGTGAAAATGACTGAGAATCTGCGCTATAAGGGTAAAATTCTCTCGGCGAAAATATTTAAACAAGGTGGTAAGTGGTTTGTATCAATCGCTGTCGAGCTCACCCAGATCGAAAAGCTTAAACCGAAAACAGGTTTAAGTATCGGTGTTGATTTGGGTGTCTCTAATCTTGCCACCCTTTCAAATGGTGAGGTTATTCCTTCTAACGCACCACTTAAAAGACAGCTTGCAAAACTAAGACGACTCAACAAGTCTTTTAGTCGTAAGAAAAAAGGTAGTCAGAATCGAGAAAAAGCAAAAGCCAAGCTATCTCGCCTGCACTATAAAATTGCCTGTCTACGCAAGAATAATCTTCATCAAGTCACAACGGATTTGGTAACACGTTTTGATGTGATTGCGATTGAAGATTTGAATGTTAAAGGCATGTTGAGGAATCGTAAACTCGCAAGAGCTATATCCGATATGGGTTTTTATGAGTTTAAAAGGCAGTTGATTTATAAAGCCAAACAGCATGGAAAATCGGTACTTTCGGTTGGTCGATTCTTCCCAAGTAGTAAAATGTGTTCGTGCTGTGGTGAATTAAATCAATCTCTCACACTTTCTGCGCGAGAGTGGAAGTGCTTAGTTTGCCAAACCATCCAAAATCGTGATGTTAATGCATCAATTAATATCCTGCGATATGCGGATAAAGATTTAATCACTGCATAAGTGGTGATTAAGGCGGTGAGTTACACCGTGACAGCCTATGGAATTGAGGTAATCCCTAAAGCAAATGCTTTAGGTTCTTGATGGTGAAGTAGGAATTAAACATCAAACCCACATTGAGTAGGTTTGAGTAGGTTTTAAATAACGGTTAAATGGCTAAGTTTTTAAATACGAGCGCGACCAATTTTTTCTTAGAAGAACTGATAAAAAATGCCAAAGAAAGGTTAATTTTAATTAGCCCATATTTACGTTTAAATGATCGTATTAAAGAATTACTTGAAGATAAAGATCGACTCAAAATTGATATTCGAATCGTTTATGGAAAAAGCGATTTACATCCTGATGAAATAAAATGGATGCAAAAACTTGATTTTGTTCGGCTCAGTTTTTGTAAAAACTTACATGCTAAATGCTATCTCAATGAATCTGAATGTATTATTTCTAGTCTAAATCTTTATGAATTTAGCCAAATTAATAATAACGAAATGGGCATTTTGATTCGCAAATATGAAGATCAAGATGTCTTTAAAGATGCTTATGAAGAAGCGCAACGTATTATTCGTATTAGTGATGAAGTTAGAATTAGTTTAGATGAAGTGAAAGCCGAACCAACAAATGAATCTGTTGAAGAAACCAATGACAATAATGTTGGTAAATTAACATCATCTAAACTTGCAGCAAAACATAAAATGAAAACCAATGAATTGTTGGCTCATTTTACCGAAAAAGGCTTATTAAATATCAATGATGCTGGAAAGCACATACTCACTCAACAAGGCAAAGACGTAGGTGCAGAATTTAAAACCAGTCAATATGGTGGATATTTTTTATGGCCTGAAAATATTGAATTATAAACACCAATCAAAATTACAATAAAAAGCATCCATTACTTTTTTGAAATAATGGATGCTTTTTCTAAATTAAATCAGCTTAAACCGCCAAATCGGCTAAATTACCTTTTTGCTCTAACCACACTTTACGGTCTGCAGAGCGTTTTTTAGCCAGCAATTTATCCAATAAACCTGCGGTAAAATGACTATCATCCAAATCGAGTTGCACCAAACGGCGTGTATTTGGATCCATCGTGGTTTCACGTAACTGACTGGCATTCATTTCACCCAAACCTTTAAATCGGGTAATTTGCGGATTTTTGGTTTTGGCTTTTTTCAGCGTGTTTTCTAACTCATCTTCATCCAGCGCATAATGCACATCTTTACCGTCATCAATACGGAATAACGGCGGCATGGCGACGTATAAATGCCCATCTTCCACCAAACTTGGGAAATGTTTCACGAATAAAGCACACAGCAAAGTGGCAATGTGTAAACCATCTGAGTCGGCATCGGCCAAAATACAAACCTTACCGTAACGCAATTCAGATAAATCATCACTACCTGGGTCAACCCCAATCGCAATTGCAATATCGTGTACCTCCTGCGAACCCAAAACCTCGTCCGAAGATACTTCCCACGTATTTAAAATTTTTCCGCGAATTGGCATGATCGCCTGAAAGTTTTTATCACGTGCTTGTTTGGCAGAACCACCTGCAGAGTCACCTTCTACAATAAACAGTTCCGATTCTTCACGGGTTTGTCCCACGCAGTCGGCTAATTTACCCGGCAAAGCTGGGCCTGAAACGATTTTTTTACGTTCTACTTTTTTCGCTGCTTTTAAACGACGACCTGCTTTGGAAATTGCCATTTCTGCCAATTGCATGGCAATGTCAGAATTTTGGTTCAACCACAAGGCAAAAGCATCTTTGGCGATATTCTGCATAATGCTTGCCGCTTCACGGCTCGATAAACGCTCCTTGGTCTGCCCTGAAAACTGCGGTTCTTGGAACTTTAACGATAAAATGTAGTTAACCCCATCCCAAACATCTTCGGCAGATAGCTTTAAATTGCGCGGCAATAAATTGCGTAATTCACAGAACTCACGTAAAGCATCCGTCACACCAGAACGTAAACCATTGACATGCGTACCGCCTTGCGCAGTCGGAATCAAGTTGACATAACTTTCCTGAATTTGCTCGCCGCCTTCTACATTCCAGCAAATTGCAAATTCGGCACTGGCACGTTCTGCCTCACCTGTCGCCACAAAAGCAGGAGCAGGTACAATCTCACGATCTTCCAGCTCATCCATCAAATAGTCGACTAGACCATTTTCAAACTGCCAGACAATTTCTTCATCGTTAATTTCATCAATGTAATGAATTTCTAAACCAGCAGCCAGTACCGCTTTGGCTTTTAAATTGTGTTTTAAGGCTTTAAGCGCAAATTTAGGTGAATCGAAATATTTAGCTTCAGGCCAGAAATGTACCAACGTACCCGAAGCACGTTTTGGGGCTTTGCCTTCCAAGACTTCTAAAGGTGCAGCAGCTTCGCCCTGATCAAAAGCCATTTTATACAGGTTGCCTTGACGCTGTACGGTCACTTCAACCCGACTGGATAAGGCATTCACGACAGAAATACCGACCCCATGCAAACCACCCGAAAATTGGTAGTTATCGGTACTGAACTTACCTCCTGCATGCAGCTTGGTCAGAATAATTTCAATCCCGCTTTGCCCGTATTCTGGGTGAATATCGACAGGCATCCCACGACCATTGTCTTCTACCGACAAAGAGCCATCTTTATAAACTTTCACGGTAATTTTATTGGCATGCCCTGCTAGCGCTTCATCCACCGCGTTATCAATGACTTCTTGCGCCAAATGGTTCGGACGTGTGGTGTCGGTATACATGCCCGGACGACGACGTACTGGGTCTAAACCAGATAAAACTTCAAGAGATTGAGCTGTATATTGAGACACGTTGTACTGTTTCCTTAAGCTAGGGAATCCGATAAAAATTGCAGTAACATCGGAATTTTGTCTGCAAAATCATCCATGGCATGATTGCCGTGCGCTTCAGTCATGATCATGGCCGAAGGCGAGGCAGCACTATAATAACGCTGCGCTTCACGATAATCCAAAACTTCATCGCCTTGTTGCAATAACACCAATATTTTGTCTGCATCTTGCGCAACTGGCAACGCAATGTCTGCTAAGTCATCCAATTGCGCTGTAGTTAAGCTCCAGTTCGGATGTATCACATAGGGCAGCACATCGCCAAACGAATCCTGAAACAACTCCCATGGTCGCATAGCAGGATTGATCACAACAGCAGGTACATGATGCTGAGCGACCAGTTGTGTCGCATAAAAGCCACCCAGACTGCTACCTACCAACGCCACGTTGGTCAAACTTTGAATCAATGCCGATACGTTTGCTAAAACCTCTAAAGGTGGGGCATTTAAATCGGGCAAATGCATCTGAATATCAGGACAATACTGTTGCACATAGGCATACAATAGCTGCCCTTTCATGGACAAGGGACTGCTTTGAAAACCATGTAAATAAATTAAATTCATGCGTGACATTTCTCAGTAACACCATTCATTTTTTGGCTGATACAGCACTTATTTTGCATTTTTAATTTAATTTTCATGGAAAAATGCAATTGTTAGACAAAAAGATGCAAACATCTTAGCAGTCATCGGTATTTTACAAGTAGTTCAAGATGAACACGATAAAATAAAAGTATCGGGTTTGGTGACAATTCAGCTAAAAATTTGCAATCCTGTAAATTCATGAAATGCCAGCAGACCCTTGAGTTTATACCGCGACCCCAAGCAAAAATAAAGCGTTCGGTATATGGGAACACAAGGGGCAACACAGTATGCCAAGTTTAACACCGCTCCATGAAACCTATTGTAGATGGGACCGTACACCTCCAAGTCAGGCCGATGTACTAGAAGGCTTGGCGCAGTTGGTCAGCACGCGCCTGAATGCCGTGATGAGCGAAGTGATTCAAACTATTCAGCGTGAAGTTTTGCTCAGCGTATTCGGCATGAGCGAACAACGCTCTCAAAAGTTTCAAAAAACTGCGACTTTTCAAAAGTTGTATAAGTTTGCATTCCACAGCTTACAACAGTATGGCTATCATTTTGTTGCGCCTGGTTTACGTAAAATTATTGCGCAATTTCCCAACTTACATGACAAGGCACTTACACCAAGCCTGCATTTTTTAGTCGGCGTACTGAATGGTATACTGGGAGATTATCTACTCGAACAGCAAAATCCGCTCGCCTTACCGATGGTGCTCTATGACCATTATGGCGAAGTCCAACAAGGCGATTTGTCTGGGCGTGTGGTAATTTTTGTGCACGGTTTATGCCGCAATCACCTCGATTGGACGACACATCAATTCGGTGGTTTTGGTGAAAAATTACTGGCACAACGTGACCATAACACCATGCTATATCTAAATTACAATACAGGACGTCGCATTTCTGCCAATGGCCGCAGCCTTGCCAATACCTTAGATGATTTAATTCAGCGCCATCCTAAAATAACCAGTATTGATTTAATTGGGCACAGCATGGGCGGTTTGGTGTCGCGCAGTGCGCTGTTTTACGGCAAGCAAAATTTGCAGCACTGGATTCACTTGGTCGAAAATCTGGTCTGCTTGGGTTCACCACATCATGGGGCTGTTTTGGAGCGTTTTGGTTTCCATTTACAGGAAAAATTAGGTCGCTTTCCTATTGTGAAAATTGTCGGGCATTTGGTCAACATTCGCAGCAACGGCATTTTAGATTTGCGCTATGGCAGTGTGCGAGATGATGACTGGGAACATAATCAGGCACGAATTGGACAGGTCGATGACAACCGCAAACCTGCACCTTTGCCAACCCATATTAATGCTTATTTCGTGGCAGGCAGTATTGAGTTCGAGAAAAAGCAGAACCTGACCCGCAAAGTCATTGGCGACTATTTGGTCAGTGTAAAAAGTGCTTTGGGGGAGCACCCTAACCCACGGTTTCAATTAAGACTGCCTGAATCACACAAAGCTGTGTTCTATGGTCTGAACCACTTTCAGTTACAATATCATCCAAGTGTGGCAGAGCAATTGGTGAAATGGTTTTATCCTGCGCATGAAGAAGTACCAGAGCAGCAAATTCATAAATTTATTGGCGATTGGTCAAGTTTAGAAGGCATTGCGCTTACCTAAAACAGTCCAAGCAGTTCAAAATACGCTACAACACAATCATTTTAGATGGATTTTTAACAGAGCTTAAATACATAAAAAATGCGCCATCGCAATATGGATGACGCATTTTTGTCAATTCAGTGGGTAGGTTGCCCGAATTTATTTCTTCTTCACTTTGCCAAATGTAGTCGATGCCATAAAGGGATAGTTACGCAGCAATTGCCATAAACTGATGAGCGCCAACACGCTAAAGAACAGCAATGACCACACGGGTAAAGACTGCCCCAAGAACGTCCAATCAATCACAGCACATTCACCTGAACCCGACAGCACTTGTTGCAACACAGCTTTCATGGGTAAAGCATCTACCAAATAATCCAGTCCTGGGCCGCAGCTTGGCACTTGATCAGGCGGTAAGTTTTGCAGCCAAACATGACGTGCTGCCACACCCACCGACCATAAAATTCCAATACTGCCGAACAGCGCATAAATACGCTTAACCACGTTAGATTTAGGGTTATGCACAAAGGCAATCAGTGAAACCAAGCCCAATGCAATTAGGCCCACCCGCTGAAAAACGCACAGTGGACACGGCGCTAAACCTTGCACATGCTCCAAATACAATGCAAATGTCATCCCAATGACACTGGCTAAAAATAAAACACCACTTAGCAGACGATAACTCAATTGCATGTTTAAATCCCTGAACTGTTATCTATATTGTGCGACATAGTCTGCAAAACTCAGACCTTGTGCTTGTTCAAGTTGTTGTTGTTGCTGAATAGATTGCACTGCAATTTCATCAAAATATGTTTGTGTTTCAGGACGAAGCGTATGTTGTTCATACGCATGTGCATGTTGCTGTGCCATATAACTGCCAAAGCCCCACGTACCACCATGACGAATAGTATCGGCAATCATGTGTGCCGACAGAGTTTCATCAACTTCATGCAAACGCACCATCATGCGTTCTAAAGCTTGAGAATACAGCTGCGTCGCATAACTTTGGTCGAGTAAAGCAGCCAAAGGTTGCATGGCGGTGACATACTGCTGTCCCCACGCTTCAATTGGGGTTTTAACATCGCTCTCTTGAATGTGCGCATTTGGCGCACGCCCACGATTGACCACTTCGGCCTGATTTTTTTCGATGATGCTTTGTTCCGCATCTAACAAGGCTGGGCTGTCTTGCAACAAACAATACAATGCTAAGACTTCCAAAAAGCCTGCGGTATGTTCATCTATCCCAATTGGGCTATACGGATTAACATCTACCGCGCGTAATTCGACATAACCAATACCACGATTGGCAAGTGCTTGAGATGGGGTTTCACCTTCTTGTGGTACTTGTTTTGGGCGCACCAAACTGTAGTACTCATTTTCGATTTGCAGCACATGGTCATTAATTTGAATTGGCTCACCCGTAGCATCATCTAAACCTAAGCGGCTAAATGGCAAGTACGGGGTTTTCACGGCTTTTTGCAAACCATCTAAATAACCTGTTAAGTCATTGTAATGAATACCAAGTTTTTTCTGCGCCGAGTTTTGATAGCCAAAGTTACCCATACGCAACGCAGTCGCATACGGTAAATACAACGTGCCTCTTAACAACGGCAACAAATGATGTTCACGCCCTGTCATAAAACACTGACAAACCGATGGACTCGCACCGACTAAAAACATCACCAATGGCGTTAAACGAATAAAGTTACGAATTAAACCTAAATAACGATGACTACGATAATCTTGCAAACTCAGTGCTTTGAGCTGCTCATCACTTTCATGTTGTTGCAAGGCGGCAAATAAATGTTCAGGGAAGGATAAATTATAATGCACCCCTGAAATGGTCTGCATACGGCGACCATAGCGCACACCTAAACCACGGCGATACAAGGTTTTAAAGCGCCCAATATTGGAGCTGCCATATTGCGCCAGTGGAATACCGTCATCGGTTTCATCGAGCATACACGGCATCGACAGCGGCCAAAGTTTTTCACCTTCGCCTAAGTGTTGATGCACCACGCTATGAATATCTCGCAAATAATCAAGCGCGTGTTGAATGCTGCTTTGCGGTGGAGTAATGAACTCCATCAACGCTTCGGAATAGTCCGTAGTAATATGCGGATGTGTGAGTGCCGAACCCAAGGCTTGAGGATGTGCTTGCTGCGACAAGAAGCCATCGCTTTGCATACGCAGACTTTCGCGTTCAATCCCGCGCAACATCCCTTGAAGCAACGCAGCGTCTACCCATGTTGGTAGAACATCTTGCGCATTTGGTTCGGGTTGACTCATTACACTCTCGCTTAATCCAATACACTACAAATACGACATAAACCACAGGCTGATTTTGGGTCGGTGGCAATTTTCTCTATCATGCAGATGATCTGAGATGAAATTGCTACCGTTCAAGTATAACTTGATTTGGCATCAGCACATGCGCTTGGGCTGTTTTTTCTAACAAAATGATGATTTTGGGGCATGCTGACATTTAATAAAGTGGTCAACGTCAATAAATTTTAATTTGGCAATTTTTTATCACAAAGTTGCACTATAAGACATGCTAAATTTGTGATTTTATAATCAAAAGAACAGAGGTAAATAATAAAGCGTATGAATTATCAGGATTTTTTAGATTTTTGGTTTTCTCCTGCTGCGGAACCGAACTGGTTTGTCAAAAGCGCAGAGTTTGATGCCGTGCTTGCAGAAAAATTTACCGATGTACTGCAACAAGCGGCACAAGGAGAACTATGGACATGGCGCGAAACACCCGCAGGTCGTTTGGCTGAAATCATTGTTTTAGATCAATTATCACGTAATTTATACCGTAATGACCCGCGTGCCTTTGCCCAAGATGGAATGGCCTTGGTGTTGGCACAAGAAATGATTCACTTAAAATTGGATCAGGACTTAAACCCAACCGAACGTCGTTTTCTATATATGCCGTTTATGCACAGTGAATCCAAACGTATTCACGAAGTCGCATTAACGTTGTTTGAAAGTTTGAATGACCCCACCGTGTTGGGCTATGAACTGAAACATAAAGTGATTATTGACCGTTTTGGACGTTATCCACATCGGAATCAGGTGTTGGGACGTCCTTCGAGTGCAGAAGAACTTGAGTTTTTAACCCAACCCAATAGCAGTTTCTAACTGGCGAGCTTGTCTTGGCTGGTTGATGTGTACAGGAGCTTTCACATGAAATATTCCCTACTCGGTCTTGCCCTTGCCAGCAGTTTGCTGTTTACAGGCTGTGCCACGACATCCTCTAAACCGCTCAGCTTTGAGCAGTTGGGGCAATACAGCACCACACCACTGAATGCGCAAACCTATCGGATTAGTTTTTTAGCGGGTCATAACATGAGTTTTGGCACTGCAGAAGAAATTACTTTGGTGAAAGCAGCACAAACCACGCTGCAACACGGTTTTCGCTTTTTTAAAGTTTTAGATGATCCGAGTAACCGTAGCCAGAAACCACCTAGACAAGCCGTGGTTTACCCTGCACCAAGTTACTATCCGTATAGCTATTCGCCGTATGGATATTATCATCGTCGCGCACCATTCTGGCCTGACCCATTCTATGATATGCCGCAAGTGGTCACCCTCGATCCGACTCAAGTGTCTTACACCATTCAGTGTTTTAAAGATCAAAAATCTGCACCTGAAGATGCCTTTGATGCGAGCCTAATTTTACAATCACTGGGGGCAAAATATGGTTTAAGTCCAACAGGACAACCATTAACCCCACCAACCTCTGCCCCTGCCGCGCCCTAATGAGATAAGGATGCCTGCATGAATACAGCGTCTGACCACACTTTAGCGAGCAGCTCGCAGCATACCTCTCCGAGTCTGCAACGCAGTAAACGCTTTGCCACCATTGCTTTAGTGATTGCCGTGGTGGCATGGCTGGCATTAATGCTAACCGCAAAATTACTGCCTGAATATACGTGGTTGATTCACATACTAATGCTGTCTGCCGAAGCAGGCGTGGTCGGTGGTCTGGCAGACTGGTATGCGATTACGGTGCTGTTTCGCAATCCTTTTGGCAAAATGCCAATTCCTAAATTCTTACGTGATCACACCGAAATTATTCCACGCAACAAAGACCGTATTGCCGAGTCGATGGGGCGCTTTGTGCAGGAAAACTTTTTATCGCCCCAAGTGGTACAAAAAAGCCTGCATAGCACTGACTTATCCTTAGCCGTGGGTAAATGGTTGGCGAATCCGCAAAATAATGCGCAAGTGACCCAAGTCATTCAGCAAACTGTACCGAAAATTTTTGAATTTGTCGGGCAAGAACAAATTGGGCGCTTTATTCAAAGCAACAGTGTGCAATGGGTTCGCAATACTCAGGTCAACCACTTGGCCAGTGAAATGCTGCGTGCGGTTTTGGAAAATGACTTTCATCAGGATGTGCTGCAACGCGGTTTAGACCTTGCCCATGACTGGATGCTGAAACATCCTGAAAAAAGCCGTGAATTGACCCGTCAATTGTTTAAAGAGCTTGGCGTGTGGAAACTGGCCAAAGGTGCGAGCTGGATTGGAATTGATGTGCAGCAACGCACCATAGATTCTTTACTGCAACGGGTCGAATCTATGTTGGCAGACCCTGAACATCCTTGGCGACAAAAAATTGAAGATGCTGGGCAACAACTGATGTTACAACTGGCAGATAACAACAGCAGTGCCAGTCTACGTCTAAATGACACTAAAAATGCCCTATTAGACAGTCCGCAAGTCTTGAATTTTATTAGTGGTGCAGTGGTGATTCTCTGCAATGCGATTAAGGAAGATTTACAAAAATCTGATTCGGGAATTGCGCAAAACCTGCGTATTGCCATTCAGCAAGTCGGTGAAAATATCATTGCCAATACCGCAGTACGTCAATTACTGAATGAAAAAATGAGTACGATTGCGGTGAACTTGTCAGATCAATATAGTGAAAAAGTAATTCGCTTTATTAGTGAGCGCATTCATGAATGGGACTCGCGCGAAATGATTGGCAAAATTGAAAACGAAGTCGGTGGTGATTTACACATGATTCGGGTCAATGGTGTAGTGGTAGGTGCATTTATTGGTCTGGGATTGGGGATTATTCGGGCATTGGTGGAGTTGATTTGAGATGAAATTTTTTTGATAAGTCGATCTTGAGGTGTTCAATCAAAAATAACGCCTCGAACGATCTATTCAAGCCACATCATCACCCTTTACCCCATTTGCATTCCCCCCTGAAAACGCTACGATGTAAAACAAGCTGCTGCCACAACCAGAACCCCACTATGCTCGATATTCACGCGAAACTGCCTGCTCAAGGTCTGAGTATTTTTAGTACCATGTCTAACTTGGCACAACAACTGAATGCCTTAAATTTATCGCAGGGTTTTCCCGACTTTCCCCCACCTGCAGCATTACTGGATGCTTTAAGCCAAGCCACACACGCAGGCTTCAATCAATATCCTTCGGGCGATGGTTACTTGCCACTACGCGAACAACTGGCACAGCAATTTTTACAGCGTGATCAGCTAATGCTTGACCCGATCAGTGAAATTACCATCACCCCAGGGGCAACACTGGCTATTTTTAGCATCATGCAAACCGTGCTGCAGGCAGGCGATGAAGTCATTATTTTTGATCCAAGTTATGACAGTTATGCACCCTGTGTAAAATTGTTGGGTGCAAAAGCCGTTCATATTCCGCTGCAGGCTCCACATTTTCAGGTGGACTGGAATATGGTCAAAGATGCGATTCATGCCAAAACCCGCATGATCATCATCAACACACCACATAACCCCACAGGCACAGTATGGTCAGCGCAAGATTGGCAGCATTTAATTGATGTTATTCAGGAACATAATATTGTGGTGCTGTCCGATGAAGTCTATGAACATTTGGTCTTTGATGCGCATCAACACCGCTCTGCACTGTCTTTTCCTGAGCTTAGGGAACGCAGTTTTGTCGTGGGTTCCTTTGGTAAAACTTTTCATGTCACAGGCTGGAAAACAGGCTACTGTGCGGCTGCACCTGCCTTAATGCAGCTCTTTCGCCAAGCCTATCAATTTATTAATTTCTGCGGAGTTAGCGCTGTGCAAGTGGCTTTGGCAAATTATATGCAGCAGCACCCTGAACATATTGCAGAACTGGCAAAGTTTTATCAGGACAAACGTGATTTGTTTAATCAAGGCATTGCCAATTCACGCTTTCAATTCAGCCCTGCACAAGGCACTTATTTTCAAAATTTAGATTACAGCAATATCCGTCCCGGCTTAAATGCTGTCGATATGTGCCATTTTCTAGCCGAGGAGCACGGCATTGTCGGTATTCCTGTGTCTGCATTTTATCAAACCCCACCCGATGATTTACGTTTAATCCGCTTCTGCTTTGCTAAAAAAACTGAAACCCTGTTGCGTGCAGGTGAAATTTTATCGGCAATTTAAATAGTGAAACTCTACTGAAATGTCACTGAGTTACTGAAAAGCTAAGGCTTTTTATGACTCAATCATGCTAATGTGAAATTTCAAACAACCGCATAGTGAAGCGCAGGATTTGGCATGGCAAGACCTCAGGCACTGGTCGATCACCCTCAGCTTTGGAAAACCTTTTTGGTGTTTCTATTGCCACTGATTGCCACCAATATTTTGCAAAATCTTTCGGGCACCATTAACACGATTTTTGTCGGGCAAATGCTCGGTGTGGAAGCCATTGCTGCGGTGTCGGTATTTTTTCCCATTATTTTTTGCCTGATGGCCTTTGTGATTGGGCTTTCGGCAGGATCGACCGTGTTGGTCGGGCAAGCGTGGGGCGCACAAAATGTCGAAAAAGTGCGTTGTATTGTCGGTTCGACTTTATTTATGACCCTAATTGGCGGCAGTTTCATTGCCTGTTTGGGGGTGATTTTTGCCGAACAAATTTTAATATTATTAGGCACAGACCCTAAAGTGATGCATCTATCCCTGCCGTATGTGCAATGGATGTTGGCAGGCAGCCCACTGCTGTTTGTTTATATTATTTATACCTCTATTTTACGTGGAGTGGGCGATAGCCTTACGCCACTCATTGCCCTGAGTTTGACTAGTTTAATGGGATTGGTGATTACCCCCATCCTGATTGCAGGTTATTTTGGCTTTCCTCGCTTGGGCATTATTGCCCCTGCAATTGCCACCATTCTGGGCTATCTGGCTGTTTTAATTTTTTTGGTGATTTACCTGAATAAAAAGAATCATCCCTTAAAAATGGATGTGCATCTACTACGTCAAATTCGGCATCAACCCAATTTAAGCAAGGTGATTTTACGCTTAGGGATTCCCACAGGCTTACAAATGGTCACTACCTCTATGGCAGGTTTGGTGATTGTCGGTTTGGTCAATCGGCATGGTGCTGAGGCCACTGCCGCCTATGGCGCAGTTAATCAGGTGTTGAACTATATTCAATTTCCTGCGCTATCTATTGCAATTGCCGCTTCAATTTTTGCTGCACAAGCCATTGGTGCAGGCAAAGCCGAATTACTGGCTAAAGTGACCCGTACAGCCTTAGGCATGAATTTGCTGATTACAGGTATTTTAGTCACCTTGGGTTATTTATTTTCTAAATATCTGATGGCGTTGTTTATTACCGATCCTGCGGTGGTGGTACTGGGTCAGCAGCTCTTATTTATTGTGTTATGGGCCATTTTATTTTTTGGTGCCAGTGCAATTTTTGCCTCCATTATGCGCGCCAGTGGCACGGTCAATGTTCCAATGATCATCAATATTTTAGCGATTGTTTTAATTGAAGTACCGTGTGCTTATTTCTTCAGTCAGTGGTGGGGTTTGCAAGGAATTTGGTATGCCTATGCCTTGGCATTTGTGAGTCTGTGCATCGGTCAAGGTGCGTATTATCAATTTGTCTGGAAGAAAAAAACCATTCAGGTTTTGGTCTGAATGGTCTGTTATATTTGTAAGTTAGATTAACCGCGTTTCTTGCCCAACTTAGTCGCCCATGCGGTAACTTTCTGATAACCCGTTGGAACAATACGCTGGATTAAATCCAAAGTTTTGGCATCATTACCAATCAATAAACGGCGCTTGTCTTTTTGTACCGCTTCTAAAATTTGGCGCGCCGCTTCTTCAGGCGGGCAACGCAATAATTTATTAAAAGCACGTGCCGATTTTTCAGGATTCATGCCCAAAGTGCGCATGCTGTCGTTCATTTTAGCATTGTTGGCAATATTGGTACGAATCCCGCCTGGATGCACGCTCAACGCACTCACACCACAATTTTCCAAATCCAATTCCTGACGCAAAGACTCGGTAAAACCGCGCACCGCAAATTTGGTTGCGTTATAAGCCGACTGCGTTGGCTGTGCAGTTAAACCAAATAAACTGGAAATGTTAATGATATGACCATCTCCCGTTTGTTTGATTAAAGGCAAAAATTCTTTGGTGCCATAGACCACACCCCAGAAATTAATACCAACAATCCACTCCAACTCTTCGTAACTTGCACCTTCTACGGTAGAACCCAACGCCACGCCTGCATTATTAAAAATCATATTGACCGAGCCGTGGTCTCGCACAGTTTCAGCTGCCCATTCGCGCATTTGTTCTAATTTAGAAACATCCACCTTTTTAATGGTCACGCGCACATTACTGTCTTTGAGCAAATCCACTGTTTGCGCCAAACCTTGTTCATTCACATCACTGAGCGATAAATGACAGCCTTGCTTCGCCAATAGAACAGCCAATTGCTGCCCAATACCCGAGCCTGCGCCTGTAATTGCGGCAACTTTATTTTTAAAATTTTTCATGTGATTTCCTTGAGTATGTGGCGTGCACAGTTCAGACCTGCTTGTTGTTTTGTAGGGCTGTGCGATGCGCTGTGGTTTAAATATAATTTTGACAATAAGTATTGTCAATATAAGCCAGTACGAATATCGCAAATGAATCTGAAAACATAGGTTTAACAGATAATTATTGCTAGTATAAAGCCTAATTACGGTTCTTATTTGGCTTAACTGAACATGACAGAACAACTGCCCGTGACTGCAGAAACAGAAAAAACCACCCAGAAACAACAAAAAGAACGTCAGTTTAAAGGCTTGTCTTTAACTGAGCGCAAACAGGCGCGTCGTGAAAAACTGATTGAGGCAGGTATTCAAGCCTATGGCACGCATGGTTTTTTTGCCGTGACCGTAAAAGATATTTGTACCGAAGCCAAACTAACCGAGCGCTATTTCTACGAATCCTTTAAAAAAAGCGAAGAACTGTTTCAGACCATTTTTTTAAAATTGATTGATGAATTACAGCAAAATGTCATGCAAGCCATTATGCAAGCCTCGGCTGATCCTAAAAAAATGATTGATGCAGGACTGACTGCTTTACTGACCACGCTAAAAAATAACCCGCAAATGGCACGTATTATTTATATTGATGCCATGCTGGTGCAAGAACTACATAACCAAGCCACCATTCACGAAACTATGTCGCGTTTTGACCGCATGATTCAGGCCTTTGTCATGCTGATGATGCCGCATTTAGACCGCCCCAACCGAGAAATTTCACTGGTAGCGACAGGCTTAAATGGTTATGTCACCCAAATTGCGATTCGCTGGGTGATGAGCGATTTCAAACAATCCATGGAAGATGTCTTGTCTTCTTGCCGTATTGTATTTTTATCGTTATTACAGACCTTTTCGGAAAAAGAGCAAGCTTTTGTGAAAGATTCTTCGACATTGTCATAAAATCGAAAAATATTCATAATATTTTTCAAATTCAGAGGGGTCTGCTGACATTTCATAAATGGCTTGCGCTGTAGGCTAAAACTGAGCAGATCAGGCAGGGAATAGTGGGTCTATTGCCAAGTTTCATAACGCAATCTGAGAAAGTTTTAGCTACAGTCCTTCGGAACGAGCATATTTTTTTGCCGCTATTGCGTTATGAGTCAGTCACTTAGAATAACTAAATTTCCTGCCTCATGCCTTATATCAGCTAAAAAATCTTGCGAGATATATCTCTCACGTCGCAAACATAGACGAAGTGTCAGCAGACCCTATTTACTTTGACTGAATCTGTTCAGTTTTTTCATCAAATCGACACTATTTTGTCACAAATTATTGCAAAAATAGCCCATTCAACCCTTTCTGCAATGATACTGTCATAATTAATCTTTGTAATAAGCCTGTCATAAATAAAACGGTCCACCGTTAACATCTATAGGATATTGCGTTGTGAAAGATGACTACATTTTAATCGTCGATGACGAACTTCCAATTCGGGAGATGATCCATACCTCTTTAGATATGGCAGGCTTTCAGTGCTTACAAGCAGAAGATGCAAAACAAGCTCATCAGATGATTGTCGATCAACGTCCAGCGCTTATCTTGCTTGATTGGATGATGCCAGGCGGTGTCAGCGGTGTAGACTTGTGCCGTCGCCTAAAACGCGATGACAACCTTGCTGAAATTCCTGTGATTATGCTCACTGCACGTGGCGAAGAAGATCACAAAGTTCAAGGTTTAGATGCTGGCGCGGACGACTACATGACTAAGCCGTTCTCGACCCGTGAACTGGTGTCACGTATTAAAGCGGTCTTACGTCGTGCCAATGCCTTAAGCGGTGAAAAAACTATTGATGCCAACGGTTTAATTTTGGACCCAGTCAGCCAGCGTGTCAGTTTTGGTGACAATATTTTAGAAATGGGCCCAACCGAATATCGTCTATTGGCGTTCTTTATGACGCACCCAGAGCGCGCTTACACCCGAGCGCAATTGCTTGACCAAGTCTGGGGCGGCAATGTATATATTGAAGACCGAACTATTGATGTGCATATTCGTCGTTTACGTAAAGTTTTAGAACCGTATGGCGTAGACCGTTTTGTACAAACGGTACGTGGTACAGGCTATCGCTTCTCGACACGTGCGGATGTTGCTTTAGGCTAAAATTATTTTATGTACGAATCTTACCCAGTCCCTGAACTCGCCCGTGACCTCAAACAAGTTCGTTACAGCAGTTTATGGACTTTTGCCAAACAAGATTTTCGTTTATTGACCTTTTTCCTAATTATTGCAAGCTTGATTGGTTTTGGGATTGGGTATTTTTGGATTTGTATTAGCCTCGCCTTTTTGCTGTTTTTTCTTCAGCAAATGCGCTCCCTCTATTTAGTTAATGATTGGATTTCCAATCGTCCTTATGATGTGCCGCCAAATCTGCATGGTATTTGGGGTGCATTACTGTTCAATGTTTATCGCTCACAACGTCAGGAACGTATCGTTCAGGCCGAAATGGTCGGGTTGATTGATCGCGCCCAGTCTTCATTGGTGGCGTTGGATGAAGCCGTGATGCTGATTGATGAAAATCATCAAATTGAATGGTGGAACCCTGCTGCTGAAAAGCTATTGGGTATTCAGCCTTTAGACCGTGGACGCAACATCCTCACTATTTTGCGCCAACCTAGTTTTATTGAATATTTTAATCATATTGATCAAGCACCTGACGGTTTAAAAATGAAATCTAGCGTGCATGAAGGGCAATATGTGCACGTCAAAATGACTCAGTTTGGTGGCGATAGCCGTTTGTTATTTGCTTACGACATGACACGTATGCATAACCTAGAACAAATGCGTAAAGACTTTGTCGATAATATTTCACACGAATTACGCACTCCGCTAACGGTGCTGAGTGGTTATATCGAAACCTTTACCGATCAGGAAGATATTAACCCGCGTTGGAAACGTGCTTTTGAGCAAATGCAGTCACAAACCCGACGCATGAACGCTTTGGTAAATGACCTGCTGCTGCTGTCGCGTCTGGAAAATGAAAAAACCATCGCCAAAAATCAAATTATTGAAATGCCAAGTTTAATGAATCAATTATTTGACGATGCACATGCCTATAACGTCGATTATGGACATACGCTCAACTTAAATATTGACAGTCATTATGATCTGATTGGTTCAGATGTAGAATTGGCCAGTGCCTTTAGCAACCTGATCACCAATGCGATTAAATATACCCCGAAAGCTGGGACGATTACCATTGGCTGGCATGATGATGGCAATCAAGGTTATTTTACTGTGGAAGATACAGGCATCGGGATTGATCCGAAACACTTACCACGCTTAACCGAACGCTTTTATCGTGTAGACAGCGCACGTAGCCGACAAACAGGCGGTACTGGTTTAGGTTTAGCAATTGTGAAGCACGTTTTGATGCAGCATAATGCACACTTAGAAGTCGAATCTAAAGAAAATCAAGGCTCTATATTTAAAGTCGTGTTCCCAAAAGAGCGTTTGTATTACGAAACTTAAGCGCTGGTTGAGCTAAAATAGACAATAAATTACAGATTTAAAAAACAAAAAAACGCCAAATTACTTTGGCGTTTTTTATTTCTTTATTCACATATTTTATTCAGCAGAAACGATATGTCCCAGGGCTTTCCCCATTTCCACTACAGAATTGGCTTTGAATTCAGCATCCCACTGCATTTTATTTTCTTCAAACAAAACAATCGCGGTTGAACCCAAATAAAAACGTCCTAATTCTGCACCTTTTTCAAGGAATAATTGGTGCTGATTCAGCTCCAAACGCCCTGATGGTTTCACTTTGCCTGTCGCCACGGTTTCAATGCCCGCCACAATCATGGCACCCACCAAAACAACCGCCATACGACCCAATTCGGTATCAAACAAACACACCATGCGCTCATTGCGGGCAAATAAACCCGGAATATTTTCGGCTGTGGTTTGATTGACAGAAAACAACTCACCTGGCACATATAAAGTTTCGGTGAGTGTGCCTGCAAAAGGCATGTGTACACGGTGATAATCGCGCGGAGATAAATACACGGTTGCAAATTGACCATTTTTAAATGGTTCAGCCAATTGCGGGTCGGCAATTAAGTTTTCAACAGTAAATTGCTGACCTTTGGCCTGAAAAATTGCCCCATCTTCAATTTTACCCAACTGTGAAATCGCCCCATCTGCAGGCGATACAATGCTGTTCGGATTGCTGTCAATTTCCCGCACACCCTGCTTTAAAGAACGGGTAAAAAATTCATTAAAAGATTTATATTTCAAGGCATTGCTTTGTTCTGCCAAAGACATATCAATGCCGTATTGCGCCTTGAATGCAGTGATCACCGCATTTTTGAGCACAGGATGCTCACTGGCTGCAAGTTTACCCACAACACGTGATAATTGATGTTGTGGCACAACGCGTTGTGCCTGAATGAAAATTTGTTTTTTTAAACGTGATGTGAGGCTCAAGACGGCAACTCTCCAGTAATAACAGGACTGTCAGGGCGGTTGCCCCATTCACTCCACGCACCATCATAGGCCTGAATTTTCCAACCCAATAAACGCCCTAAAATGTAGGCCAAACCTGAACGGTGATGTGACTGACAATACACCACTACAGGTTCGTTTAAATTGAATCCGAGTTGTTCCAGACGCTGTCGTGTGCGTTCTAAGGGATGCAATTTTAAATGATTTTCACGATTAAGGGCAGTACTCCATTCAAAATGCAATGCCCCAGGAATGTGACCGCCGCGTCGTGCAGCCAAACGCAGCCCTGTATATTCATCTATGGTGCGGCAATCCCAAAGTTGCACCGACTGGTTTTGGCACTTTTCTAATAGCTCATCATATTGAATTCTATACTGATTTTTCTCGGCAACAGGAACAAGCATGCTGACGGGTGTTAGCGGTTCAACCTCAGAAGTAGTTGGAAAACCTGCTGCCAACCATGCGTGAATCCCACCATTTAGTAAACTGGTATTTTCAAAGCCTAAACAGTGTAAATTCCAAATCAGACGCCCTGCCCATGCGCCACCTTCATCGTCATAGGCGACCACATGATGCTCAGGAGAAATACTCAAATACTGAATCAAGTCTTGTAAAGCCTCGGGTTCAGGCAATAAACCCGATGTATCTTCATCCTGACGTAGCAACATGCTCGGTTTGACCTGTAAAGCATGCGGAAGATGCAATTGCTCGTACACCGAATTGCGGCTCAAATCGACAATGCGCAATTTTTCATGCCCTAAAAAGGGAACTAAATCTTCTGCTTCAATCAGCAGTCCAAAATTGAATGGAGAAGTGCTCATTTTTATGCGGTTCAGTCTGTTTGGCAATCAACTTTAACTTAGTATAGGTCATTTTTGATAGCATGCTGTTTTTTTCATAACTTTCGCAGAATTTTAACAATCACATGCTTTAATCTAGAAAAAAACCGAAGATTTTCTTCGGTTTTTTCAATGTGCTCAGGTTTTAAACAGGCGTTTGTATTTCAAAAACTTGGCGTAAATATGCCAAGAAGGTGTCATTATCGGTCATGGTTTTACCCGGACTATCGGACAATTTCGCCACCGACTGACCATTACATTCCACCAATTTCAACACAATATTTAGCGCAGTTTGCCCCATATCATTGGTTAAGTTGGTACCAATCCCAAAACTAACCTGAAAACGGTCTTTAAAATACTGATGCAAGGCCCATGCTTTTTCGACATTTAAGCCATCACTGAAGGTCAGCATTTTAGTTTTACTGTCAATTTTTAGCTTTTTATAATGTGCATAAGCTTTATCGCCCCACACATACGGGTCGCCACTGTCATGTCGCAAGCCATCAAATAACTTGGCAAAATACAAATCAAAGTCACGCAGGAAAGCATCCATCCCGACCACATCAGTCAAGGCAATGCCTAAATCACCCCGATATTCTTGCACCCAAGTTTCTAGTGCGGCTTTTTGGAAGTCACGTAAACGTACATCTAGCGCCTGAAATGCCTGTAAAAACTCATGTGCCATTGTCCCAATTGGGGTAATGCCTAATTCTTTAGCCAACAGTACATTACTAGTACCACGAAACACTTCAGGTACAGCTTGATGAAAAGCCGCAATCACGTGCTTTTGCCATGCAAAACTATAACGGCGGCGCGTACCAAAATCTGAAACCAAAAATGGTGGATCTTCAGGCAGTTGCTGCTGTTGGTAACTTTGAATCAGGGCAATTTTTTGCTGTAAACGGCGCTCACCTTCTGCCCAGACCTCATCTGTACGAATTCGCTGAAAATACAGTTCATTCACAATGGCCAGCACAAAAATCTCGAACATCATGGCCTGTACCATCGGGCCTTCTACCCGAATATCCAAACGACCTTGCGCATCAATACTGGCGTGAATAAAACGACGCTTGAGCTGAAATAATTCTAAATAATCGACAAAGTCACTTTTAATAAAGCGTAAATTACGCAAATACTGCAATTCATCTTCTTTAAATTTCAACTGACACAAATGATCAAGCTGCGCATTCAACTCAGCTAAAATATCGCTCAGTGGATACGCGGTATCTTCAAGATTACGGCAGCGGAATTGATACACACTGTGCGTTTGCGGAAATTTATGCAGCACCACCTGTAACATGGTGAATTTATATAAATCAGTATCGAGCAGAGATTGAATAATGGGGGTCATAGGGATCATCATTTCGCGGTACTTCTTGCATTAAAGCATACTTTATTCAGCAAAAAAGGGCTTTTATCGACAATCTTGTTACAACTTTGCTGAAGTGTAGCCTTCCCAAGATATTTTACCTCTCTGCGGGCAGCTACCGTTCTGATGCTTTCGTGATTGATGTTAATGCACGCCAAAGTGCCTGAGTTTGCTACAATCTGCAGCCATCCCCCACACTGAGAAAATTAGTCCCCCATGCGCGCATTATTACAACGAGTTCTTGAAGCCAAAGTCGTGGTCGATGGTGAAATCACTGGCGAGATTCAACAGGGTATTTTGGTATTTTTGGGCTTAGGCAAAGACGATAATTTTGAGAAAGGCAAAAAGCTGATTGATAAAATTTTAAAATATCGTTTTTTTGATGATGAACAAGGCAAAATGGGTTGGAATGTCAGTCAGGCCAATGGCAGTGTGTTATTGGTTTCACAATTTACCCTCATGGCACAGACTCAAAAAGGTTTACGTCCTGATTTTGGCCCTGCGATGCCCCCAAACGATGCCAAAGCGCTGTATGAACAATTGGTGGACTATGCCAAAAGTCAGTTTGACAGGGTGGAAACAGGTATTTTCTCTGCCGATATGAAAGTGCATTTGGTAAATGACGGGCCTGTGACTTTTTGTTTGGAAGTCGAGTAAATCACATATAAAAAAACCTCTGTCAAAAATTGATCAGAGGTTTTTGTTTGGGTCTGAGCAGCTTATTTACCCGTTTTTTGTTTAATAAACTGGCGTGCCATTTTAATTTTTTCTTTTACAGGTTTTGGTAGTTTAGGTGGAATCAATTTCGCTGCTTGGTTAAACCACACCAATAAGCCAAAATCACCTTCCATTTTAATGCTGCCATTTTGCATGCCTGTCATAAATGCAGTTGGATCACCTTTCATTAAGGTTTTTACGCCTTGCTCGCTGTCTGCAAACTGCAAAATAAAATCGGCTTTTTCTGCATCGCCTGCCACAGTGTCAATATGTCCATTGTTGACAATAATTTGACGCGCCATACCCAAGTCTGTGCCAATTTGAATACGGAACTGACGTTCATGCACCAACTCAATAAATTTTGGACTGGTACGTGCCAGTTGTTTCATACGCAATGCCAAACCTGCCACGAGAAGGTCAAGTGGATCGGTGCTGACATCAACCAAAGGAAGTTTGACCACAGGAATTGCAGAAAGTTTCATGACAGTGAAGCCTATTGTAATTGTTGGATAATGAACAGACTCATCCTATCACAACTCCCGCTTTTTGCTGCAAGGCTTTGTATAACAATCTTTAGGAGGGTGTTAAAATTTTGTCGCTGTTTGGATGGCGCAAACTGCCGTACAGATAAAGCAAAAAAGATGCAAACCAGTTGCATCTTTTTAAAGTTTTTGAATTTAGTCTGTACGATTTAGCGGCTTGAGCACTGCTGCTGATCGTCTTCATAGACTGGGGTATGTTCGATATAGCGACGTTTTGCCAAAGCACGCTCTGCCCGACGGTCTTCTCGTAATAATAATAAAGTCACCAAAGTCATCGCCAAGAAAATTGCCGACAAGTAACTGTAGGTAATTGGCAGTTCAAATACGCTTTGCACACTGTAGCGCACCACTTCCAATAAACCCCAAAACACCATACCTGCCAACATAAAGTTTAACCAGCGACGATAAGGCGAAAAGAAAACAGCAATCAACGCAGCTGCGACGAGGCTTAAGCCTACAATGGTCGCTAAATTCGCTGTTAGCATAAAAACCTCCGTCTAAAGATGCAGCCTCTTTTTGAATTGGTCTGCGACTTCAAATACCGTTTAAATAAATAATGGATGTCGATTTAAATTCTATGTCTGCATTATGCTGCGTTTTCTAGATAAAAAAAGACTTGTATTTTTATAAAGCGACACACCTTGTCGCAATATTATATTGTCATTACATTTTTTAAATTTTGTAGTTTTCGGGAAGCTAAGCTAGCTCTTTATTCGCGTGTCATTACAAAAAAACACCTTATTTTTTTGCCTTAAAAAATATTTTTTTCATTCAATGCTGTTGCGGTTTTTATCGACAGTTTTTGTTTACCGTTCATCGTTATCTGCTGATTATACAAACAAAAAACGCAGCATGACTGCTGCGTTTTTTTCATTGAATTGTCATATTAGGCACGGTTCAAGTCTTTGTCATGCACGCCCAATAAGTACAGCACACCATCTAAGCCCACGCTTGAAATGGCTTGATTGGCGTTTTGACGTACCAACGGTTTAGCACGGAACGCCACACCTAAACCTGCAATAGAAAGCATTGGTAAGTCGTTCGCACCATCACCCACCGCAATGGCTTGTTCCAAAGAAATCCCCATTTTGTCTGCCAGTTCACGTAGCAATAATGCCTTACGCGCACCATCCACAATGTGACCTTTTACTTCGCCTGTAACCATGCCATTTTCCACATCTAGAATGTTGGCATGCACTTCATCAATCCCCAATTTTTCCTGCAGATATTCTGCGAAATATTGGAAACCGCCCGACAAAATAGCGGTGCGATAACCCAAAGATTTCAGGGTTGAAATCAGGCGTTCAGCACCTTCGGTCACGGTCAGACGTTCGGCAATTTTAGGCAACACAGCAGCATCTAAACCTTTGAGCAATGCTACGCGCGCGCGGAAACTTTGCTGAAAATCCAGTTCACCCTGCATGGCACGTTCGGTAATGTCCGCCACCTGATCGCCCACACCTGCCTCAATCGCCAACTCATCAATCACTTCTTGTTCAATGAGCGTTGAGTCCATGTCAAAACACACCAAACGGCGGTTACGACGGTAGGCATTGTCTTCTTGTACCGCGACATCCACACTCAGTTCATTCGACAGGCTTAAACACGCAGCACGCATGGCAACTGCATCTAGCATTTGTCCACTTAATCCAAACTGAATGCAAGCACGTTTAGGTTCATCTTCGGCTACATTAAGCTGTGGGCGACCCGACAAACGGGTTACAGTTTCAATGTTAAAACCTTGGCTAGATACAATATGCGTGACCGCCTGTAAATGTGAGGCATTCAGCTCTGGTGCCAGTGCAGTCACGATATAACGGGTACGACCGCCTTCTTTGACCCATTGCTCATATTCAGTTGCAGAGATTGGTTTAAAACGCACAGTTAAGCCAATATCATGTGCTAAAATCAGAATCTCCTTCATGGCTAAAGCAGTTGCAGTCTGGTCTTCTGATGCAACAACAATACCTAAAGTCAGTTGATTATGAATAACAGCTTGGCCAACATCTAAGATTTGTAAGGAATGAGCGGACAATACCTGCATTAATCGAGTAAACTGATTAGGTTGGTCAGGTCCTAAAAATGATATAAGAATGATTTCTCGCATGAATTGACTCGGGTCTGAGCTACAACTATTGTGAGAATCATAATCTAAATTGAATATAAATGCCTTGGAAGTTTTACCTTGAATGCGCCTAGACAAGGGCTATTTGCTAGCCTATTGATTGTAAGTTTTGCTTTTCACACCTTTTTATTGGTGCTTGCAACAACACACCAATTAAATGAAAACCGCGCCAATCAGGGGCAGTTAATGACCAGCCAACTGGTCACAGACAGCCTTTCTGAGCTGGAACCTCCTAATACAGTATCACTGGCATTATTGGTGAATCGTTATGCCACCAATCCAAGCATTGCTTCTATTCGTATTTTAGATGCGCAAAATCAGGTCTTGGCGACAGGTGGACAGTCACGTACCCGTGAAGGTGAAGTCTTTGTCCGCGATGCAATCATCAATGAAAAGAAAGTCGGCAGCATTGAAATTACCTTAATTCAGCCAAGTATTGGTGAAATTCTGCGTACCCAATGGTTAGCGACACTTTTATCATTATTGGTTCATGGCTTGTTATGGTTGGCTTATCGCGCGATTGCCCGTCCAAGTCGTAGTGAATATTTAGCACGCATTAATAATGAATCTCGCCTTAAACACGAATTACAATTATTGACGCAAGCCCTTGAACAAGAAAAACATCAAACGGCTTTGGCACTTGCGCAGGCACAGCAACAGCCTAAACCTGTGATGTCGCCGAAAGCAAACAAAGCCATTGAGCAAAGCCAAGAGCAAAACAACATTGCGCTGAATATTCAGTTTTATGACCCGAAACAATTATTAGACACGGTCACGCAAAGTGTGTCTGTGCCTTATTTTAGCTTATGTCAGATTTTCCTGAACAAAAGCATTGAACTGTGCGTACAACACTACAAGTTAAACCGTTCCGACATTCAAACAGTACAACCATTCCATGAAGATGGCGCAACACTCAGTATTGCAGCCAATACACCAAATGCAGCAGCCTGTATGGCCATGATTGGCACGGTGTTCCAGTTATTGTCTGAAGTGCTGTATAAGCGTTATCGTGAAGAAAAGCGTTTTGTGTTGCAAACTCGCAGTGGTTTATCAACCGCAGTCGAAGCCATGCAGTTATCTGCAGTGCAGGCAGCAGAGCGTTTGGTGCATCAATTATCTGCTCGTGAAAATGCAGTGCATTTACCGAATGAATTACTAGATGAACTGTCTACGCATTATGAATTGGTGAGTATGCCAAATCCGACCAATGTGCTGATGCGCCATGCCTTTATGGTTAATGGCATGGACAGCCAATCGGCTGAGTTGGCGCAAAGCCTGCGAACTGAAATTCTAAAAGGCAAACATTCAAGAGCTTCTTAAAATAATCCATGAGATGCCTTAAAAGCATAAAAACCTGAGTATGCACACATACTCAGGTTTTTATACTCACAGATGCTAGATCACATCCATTTACTGCAGCCCAATTTACACATTCAACTGCTTCTGCTCGACCAAATACATTTGCGCATTGTGTACAGCAGCCTGCCCCACCACAGCAGCTTTCTGCCATTCGCCATTGGCTTGTAGCTCCCACGCATTTTGATTGTCATGCAAATAACTCAGCAAGCCATCTTCTACAATACGCTGTTTAATTTTCTCATCCAAAATAGGGAAGCAAGTTTCCACCCGTGAAAATAAGTTGCGCCCCATCCAGTCTGCGCTGGCGCAGTACAATTTTTTTGCACCACCATGCTCAAAATAATACACGCGGGTATGCTCCAAAAAGCGTCCCACAATCGAACGGACATGAATACGCTCAGACATACCTTTCACTTTTGGAATCAAACAACAAATCGAGCGGATAATTAAATCGACCTGTACCCCTGCCTGCGAAGCACGGTACAAAGCCGTAATTAACTCAGGCTCAGTCAATGCATTGACTTTAATGATAATTCGGGCAGCTTTGCCTGCTTGTGCAAACCCGATTTCTTGTTCAATCAGTTTGAGCAATTCACTGTGCAAGGTAAATGGTGCATGCAGCAAGTTTTTTAATTTTGCCGATCTGCCCATGCCTGTGAGTTCCTGAAACACCCGATGCACATCTTCACAAATATCAGGATGTGTGGTCATCAAACCATAGTCGGTGTACATACGTGCATTGCCCGCATGATAGTTGCCTGTACCCAAATGCACATAGCGCACCAACTGATCTTGCTCACGACGCACAATCAAAATCATTTTGGCATGGGTTTTATAGCCGACAATGCCATACACCACCACTGCGCCTGCCTCTTGCAAGACGTTGGCGACCATAATGTTGGATTCTTCATCAAAACGTGCGCGTAGCTCGATCACGGCAGTGACTTCTTTGCCATTACGTGCGGCTTCTGCAAGTACCTGCACAATTTCAGAATCTGGGCCACTACGATACAGCGTTTGCTTAATCGCCAACACATTTGGGTCTTTCGCCGCTTCTTTGAGTAAATTAATCACTGGCTGAAAAGAGTCAAATGGGTGATGTAGCAACACATCCTGCTTTTTCAGAATCTCAAACATCGGTTTTTGCTTCCGAAATATTTTTGGAATCACAGGTGCAAAAGGTGGATATTTCAATTCAGGTCGGTCAAAACTACTGGTCAGACGCGACAGGTTAATCGGCCCGCTAATCCGATATAATTGCTGCTCATCTAAATCAAACTCTCTGAGCAAATAATCAATAATATCTTGCGGGCAATCATCTTCAATTTCTAAACGTACCGCACGCCCAAAACGACGTGACGATAATTCATCTTTTAAGGCAACTGCCAAATCATCGACATCTTCGGCCAAAATCAGGTCGGCATTGCGGGTCACTCGAAACGCATAGCAACCTGTGGCTTTCATGCCTGGGAACAGATCATTGATATGCTGCTGAATAATCGCAGTCAAGAAAATATGTTCAGTCACACTACCTGCCACTTCTTTTGGCAAATTGATTAAACGTGGCAAAGAGCGTGGCGCAGGCACAATCGCCATTTCAATTTCACGTCCAAAAGCATCTTTGCCTTGTAAACTGACAATAAAGTTCAGACTTTTATTGACCAAACGCGGAAATGGATGCGATGGGTCTAGGCTAATTGGCGTTAAAACAGGCTGTACCTGACGGGCAAAATAATCGGCAATCCACGCTTTATGTTTATCCACAATGTCATGGTATTGAATAAAGTGAATCCCTAAACTTTGCAGCTGCGGCAAAATGGCATAATTTAAAGTGTCGTATTGCTGCTTCACCGCCTGATGCACTTTATCAGACAGTTCTACCAAGACCTGTTCAGTCGGAATGGCATCTGGGGTACGGGTAATGGCATTCAAATCGAGTTGCTTCATTAAACCTGCAACGCGAATTTCAAAAAACTCATCTAAATTACGTGAAAAAATAATTAAAAAATTGAGTCGCTCTAAAATAGGTAACTCTGGGTCTAAAGCTTGCGCCAAGACCCGACGGTTAAACTCAATTAAAGAGAGTTCACGATTAAAATAAGTATCAGATGAATGCTGAAAGTGTTCCATATCTTCTCTATGCTGTTTTTAAGACAGTCTGCTTATTTCGCCTCTGTGCAAGGCATGGTAGGTAGAGATTATGACAATCATGTTACACCCACAACCAGTTGCAGAATATTTCGTTAGGATAAGGTCAATCTAAAAATTTGATTTTGTATATTTTATCTTACATTCAATACATTTTTATAGCAAAACAGCACTTTTAGTGACTTCTTTTATCTTAAACCATGTATCTGACATTAATTTAAAATATCTGCACTTTGAATCCGCTGCACACCATGTGCCAGCATTTGTTGCCATGCTTGTTCTAAAGAGCCATTTAAATCAATCGCTTTGGTGGCATCTTCAATCACGTAGGTACTAAAACCCAACTCACAGGCATCTATCGCTGTCCAAGCCACACAAAAATCGGTAGCTATGCCCACAATATAAACTGTATCAATTTCACGGGCTTTTAAATAGGCCGCCAAACCTGTGGTGGTTTTGCGGTCTGCTTCCATAAAGGCAGAATAACTGTCTATTTGCTCATGGAAACCTTTGCGAATAATCAATTGTGCTTTAGGCAAATCTAGGTCTGGGTGTAATTCGGCATCGAGTGTGCCCTGTACACAATGTACAGGCCACAACACTTGCTCGCCATAACCGAGTTGAATTTGCTCATAGTCCTGTTTGCCTGCATGATTGGCAGCAAAGGACACATGCGTTGCAGGATGCCAGTCTTGGGTGATCACAATGTTCTGAAACACACGCCCCAGCGCATTAATGCAGGGAATAATTTGATCAGCATCAGCAACCGCCAAATTACCTCCTGGACAAAAACCATTTTGCACATCGACCACAATTAAGGCACTATTCAGCTGCTGCATGCTGTTTCCTTTCCCATCCTAAATGCTGCTCTCAGCATAGCTGAAATTTAAGTCTGAGTTGTATCACTTTGATAAAAATAAAAAGAACCATTTTCGGCACAATGTTGATAGCTTGGTAGCTGTAACAATAAATGCCTTACAAAACGTGGATAGATTTTGGCTTTGCGTGCAGTCGTGGCATGAAAATAAAAGTAAGGCAGAGGATGCCGAGTTAAATAAGTGACCAAATGCTGTCGGGTTAAATGCATCACCTGAAAAGCATCAATATCTGCGTTGACATCTTCATAAGTGGCTTGATCGGCAAATGCCAACCATGCGTTTTGTTTTGGAGAAGTTCTTGCTGCACGAAAACGGCGTTTCAATTCTAAAACAAATTCATATTCAATCAGATACAGCGAAAATTGTTGTTGATTCAAATGAAATTCTGAAATTAATTTTTTCTGCTTCAAATAATGCTCTTATCTTTACTGTTTTTTAGGTCTTATTATACCCTGCTTGCGTCATTGCCACCCAATAAATTAAGCAGCTTTGCGACAGTACTTGTCATACTTTATTCAAGTATTTTTGCTAAAAAATCAGCGATCAACATACAAAAAAATAGCCTGCAGATGCAGGCTATTTGGTCTTTCAACTGTTCTCATCTTTTAAACAGTTTGAATACGACGTAGCAATAACCCACATCATCAAGGGAATCACAATAAATGGCAATAAACCACCCAAATAAATTGCGCAGCAAAATATAGCGAAAAAAATAATTCAGCTGCGTTTCTATCATTTTTTTAAAAAACACTACGGCGAATTCAAACATGAGGTGCGACAGTTTGAAAAGTCTTATGATAATCAACAAGCTGAGCAAATTTCTCTAATGGTGTAAGCCAATCTAACGCTTTTCTAGGACGAGTATTCAGTGACATGGCAACTTGATTTAAATAATGCTGATCTGCCTGATTTAAATCAATCCCTTTAGGTAAATATTGCCTAATTAAACCATTCATATTTTCGCATGTGCCTTTTTGCCAGGGTGAATGTGGGTCACAGAAATATACATCTATGCCTAAATCTTCTTCGAGTATTTTATGTTCTGACATCTCACGTCCACGGTCATAGGTCAACGTTTTACGCAGTTCTGCAGGTAAATATTTCAGAGCTTCAGTTAAAGCCTTGCGCACTGATTCTGCCTTTGCATCAGGTAATGTTGCCAAGATACAGAGCCGTGTATTTCGTTCAATAAGTGTTGCTATCGAACTTTTATTGTCTTTACCTTTAATTAAATCAGCTTCCCAATGACCCGGTATTTTTCTTTCTTGAACTTCGGCTGGGCGCTCATGAATAGTTTTAATATCCTGTAATATAGAATCTTTTTTAGGTTCACCGTTAGCTTTTCGCTTTTTATTTTCATGACGCAGACAGGATAATAAGTCTTTTTTCAACTCACCCTTTGGTAATGCTCGTATCGTTGAATAAATCGTTGTATGGCTTACATTCATTGTTTGATCCAAATCAGGAAATGTCTTTAAACGTTTTGCTATTTGCTGAGGAGACCATAAACAACGGATCGCTTCAACAATAAATTTCCAGAGGATTGAATCGATTTTGAGTTTTCTGTGACCACGTCTACGTCTAGCGAAGGTGTTATCAGAAGCATATCGAGCTTGATAAACGTCATTGATGCTATTTCTTTTAAGCTCACGATAGATCGTACTAGGATGTCTTTTAATGAGTTCAGCAAATTTTCTGGCTGAAAAGCCTTCTTTTCTTGACTCAAGCATTAATGCAGTACGATCTTCAAAGTTAAGATGATGGTATGACAATTTTCTCTGTACACGACAAATTTCACAGAACCCTTATCCTATCAGGATTCTGCTTTCTTAAAATTGCCAAAAT
>NZ_NOZT01000013.1:0-538 GCF_002412355.1 Acinetobacter sp. YT-02 | reverse complement strand
CTCTGTACACGACAAATTTCACAGAACCCTTATCCTATCAGGATTCTGCTTTCTTAAAATTGCCAAAATTTCCTTAAACTCTTCTTTTTTCCCAAAACCAATTAAACGCTGAATCGCCATTTGAACATAGTCTAAACCATAGCGAAATAAACTCATTGAGAGTCGTCCATGCTTCTTTATTTTTATCGCTTTTTTTTGATTATGTTGCCATTCACCCGTTAAGTAACACCAACAGAAGCTTATAGCTAACACCGCAATCAATTTTTTCACTCGTCTAGGGTCTGTCAAGCGCGTATTTTCAAGATTAAACCCGCGTCCTTTGAGACAACTGAATAAGGTTTCAATTTCCCAGCGTAATGCATAATCCTGAATAGCATTGGCATTAAACTGAGGAGAAACGACGAGTAAAAGCTCTCCATTTTCTAACTGTAGTGCACTTATATATAGTTTCACCCGACCAACCAAAATCCGTCGTTTACGACATTCAATTTGACCAACTTTAAGATGGCGAAATAAATCACTAATTTTATGATTCTTT
>NZ_NOZT01000012.1:0-711 GCF_002412355.1 Acinetobacter sp. YT-02 | reverse complement strand
AAATCCGTCGTTTACGACATTCAATTTGACCAACTTTAAGATGGCGAAATAAATCACTAATTTTATGATTCTTTCCTAAATGATTGGTGACAATGAAGTTTTTTTAACACGAATGCAGAAGTTGATGTCTTGTTCAATTAACCATGTAAACCACTGCTCACCGATAAACTCTCTGTCTGCGAACACATTCACAATACGGTCTTTACCAAAAATGGCTATAAAGCGTTGAATCAAAGCAATACGCTCTTTCGTATCTGAATTTCCACGTTTATTAAGCAATGTCCAAAGGATAGGTATCGCTATTCCACGATAAACGATTGCGAGCATCAGGATATTAATATTTCGTTTTCCCCATTTCCAATTGGTTCTATCTAAAGTCAGTTGCACTTGGTCGAATGAAAACATATTGAAAATCAACTGAGAAATTTGACGATAATCAAAATACTGACCTGCAAAGAAGCGCTGCATACGTCGATAAAATGATTGTGGTAAGCACTTGATGGGCAAGGCTTTAGATGCAGAAGAAAGATTACATGTTTGCTTTAAAATAATCACAAGCATGATGAGCGCAAAGCACTTTAAATGTGACTTGTTCCATTTTAGAGATTTGTTTAAGATAAGATATAACTCATTGAGATGTGTCATAGTATTCGTCGTTAGAAAACAATTATTGTGACATTATTTCAATGAGTTATCTATTTTTGTCGTGTA
>NZ_NOZT01000011.1:0-902 GCF_002412355.1 Acinetobacter sp. YT-02 | reverse complement strand
TAGTATTCGTCGTTAGAAAACAATTATTGTGACATTATTTCAATGAGTTATCTATTTTTGTCGTGTACAGAGGAAAAATTTATAGTTTTTATTTATTGTTTCTATCTGTTTTAATTTTTTCTATTATCGTTTGAATAATATTGCTATATGCAATTAATCTATAATAATGATAAAAAATAAAATTACTTTACGGTTAGTGAATTCTAAATTTTTTAAAACTAATTCTTCGCTATTTTTATATTCAAGGCTGATTGTAAGTATGAAAAAACTCGATATGTCTTTTAAAAAAACCACTTTGGGGGTTTGTGTTCTAGCAGCTACGTTATCTTCCATGACTTTTGCCGATAATACTGTTCAAGGTAATGGGGCGAAAGTTGATGGTTCAGATAAGGCAGTTGCTTTAGGAGATTCTGTATTAATTGAATCTGATTCTAACCAAGCTGTGGCTATTGGTTCCAATGCTGTAATCCAAAAAAATTCCTCACTGGCAATTGCAATTGGTGCACATTCGAATGCTGATCAAGCAGGTGCTGTAGCTTTAGGAGCAGGTAGTGACACCAAAACCAACGCAACGGCAGCTAGTGATATTACTGTTAAAGATGGTAATGGAAATGATATTACTATTTCAGCAAGCAATTTTGCAGGAAATGAAAATATCTCTGCAGGTGATCAGGTTTCAGTTGGTAGCATTAAAAATGAACGTCAAATCAAAAATGTTGCAGCGGGTATAATTAATAAAACATCTACCGATGCAGTTAATGGTAGTCAACTATATGAAGTAGTAGATAATTTAGCGAAGGGTATTAAAACAACCCAAACTGAAGTGATTGAAGGCAAGAATGTTACTGTGACTTCAACGACGGGAGCCAATGGTCAGACTGTTTATAACGTTGCGACCAAAG
>NZ_NOZT01000010.1:0-77929 GCF_002412355.1 Acinetobacter sp. YT-02 | reverse complement strand
GAAAAACTGCATTTCAGACCGGCACAGTTCTATAAGGAACAGCATGTACGTGGCAAATGGGTCTGTGATCAGTGCGACACCCTGACTCAGCAAGCGATGCCCGCCTATGTGATTGATAAAGGTATTGCCAGTCCTGAACTGCTCAGCCATGTGCTGGTATCGAAGTATGCCGATCATTTGCCGCTGTACCGTCAGCGCCTGATCTATCAGCGGGCGGGCATTGATCTGTCCAGATCTACTTTATCTGACTGGATTGGTCGCTGCGGTGTGGAACTGGAACCTCTGGCCAATGCCTTAAAACAGGTGGTGCTGCAACAGCGGGTGATCCATGCCGATGAAACGCCGGTCACCATCATGCGGATGGGTGATGATGAGAAAAAACCGAAGAAAGGTTATGTCTGGGCCTATGCCACTACACAGTACAATCCAGTTCAAGCGGTGATCTATGACTTTCAGGATAGCCGTTCAGGTCAGCATGCAGAAGAGTTCCTGAATGGCTGGCAGGGCCATCTGGTCTGTGATGATTACAGTGGTTATAAAGCACGCTTTAAATCAGGCGATGTCATTGAGGTGGGCTGCATGGCGCATGCACGTCGTAAATTCCATGAGCTACATGTGACTGGGAAAAGTCAGATCGCTGAACAGGCATTAGTGCTGATTCAGAAACTGTATGCTATAGAAGCAGAACTCAGGAAAAAGACCGATAGTACAGCAGAACACCGCCGCGAATACCGACAACAGCACAGCCAACCGGTGATGCAACAACTGTATGAATGGCTCAACCAACATGATCTGACGGTGCCATCGAGTTCTCCAACCGCCAAGGCCATCAATTACAGTCTGAAGCGTTGGCCAGCCTTAAGCCGCTATCTGGATGATGGCAATCTACCCATTGACAATAACTGGGCAGAGAACTCAATGCGTCCCTGGGCATTGGGCCGTAAGAACTGGTTGTTTGCAGGTTCGCTGCGCAGTGGACAGCGAGCGGCAAATATCATGACTTTAATCCAGTCAGCAAAGCTGAATGGGTTGGATCCGTATGCCTATCTCAGTGATGTGCTGAAAAGGCTGCCGACGCATAAAGCGACCCAAATAGAAGAATTACTGCCACATCGCTGGAAATCCAACTCAAATTAAAAAATAGGCATGGGGTTCAGCGGACGCTTACTTATTTTTAAAATGGATAGTCTGTTTTTAATTCAATTTCCTTGAAAAATAGGCAAACCATCCACATATATAAATTTAAGATACATCGCGCTGTATGTTTCTTGTTTGGTCTATTTAGACCGATAAATTGATCAGACGCTTTTGATTGAAGCGTGCTTCATGGTCTGGTCATCCATATCTCCAGGTGGATGACCTTTTAACCGCAGTCCTATTTCAATTCAGGGCTGCGTTTTTTATGCGCTGCGATCAATCATCAAGGTGATAAAATCTGTGCAACCAAGCCATTCACGACATGTGCCATTTTTTCAAAATTTACTGTTTTTAAAGTATCACCTGTGGTGTGGCGAAGTGAGCTGCGATAACTGCCCGTATCGGTAATTAAAATAGCTGGAATATCATATTTCCAATAATTTAAATGATCTGAAAAATCTATACCCTTGATGAAAGTCGGTGCCACCACGCGCTCACATTGCAACTGGTTCAAACGCTGCATCGTATTGCAATAGCTTGCACTCATTTCACGTGATTGCATATTACTCAATGCCACAATAAAATTGCCATGACTTGGGTAAATCCACTTTAAACCGATTGGGTAATTTTGCACCAAATTTTTATCGTAATAACCAATCATATCCAGCACATACACCGCACGGATTTTTTCCTTTTCAGCCTGCACAGATTTGGCATGTATAAAACTGCCCATCGACTCGGTTTTAAAAAATGGTGGCTCTGCCAAGGTATAAAAAACAAATTCAACATTTTGACTAAGTTTATTCTTTTCCTGCGCCAAAATTCGTGCTGTTTCGATTACACCTGCAACGCCAGAAGCGTTGTCATTTGCCCCCTGCTGCTGCCCATAAACATCGTAATGCGCACCAAAAATCGTTTTTTGCGCAGCACCGATATTCAATTTGCACACCACATTGCGGTAGCTTTGCTGATTGACCACATAATTTTGAAATTGACACGGAATTCCAAATACTCGCATTTGTTCCCGAATCCATGCCGAAACCCGATTCAGTTCAATCACATTTTTATAATGACGATACTGTTCGGAATTACCCAAACCCTGCTGCCCAATCACTTGCTGCATATAGACTTGCAAATTGTTTGGTTCTGCCCATTGAGCCTCAGGCACAGCAAATGTAGCAGTGGTCATCAATCCCATACCCGCGCCCAATATCCATGAATATAACTGCTGACTTTGAAACGCGCGCATGCTGATAATTCCAAGACAAAAAAGACCAATAAGATTGCTGAGTATTAAAGCAACAGCCTGTTGGCAAATTCAATTGCAAATTGTGTCGTTACACAGCGCTTGTGTTGAATCATGGTTATAATGCGAGATTCTGATTGATCGCTACATGAACTCGCCTATGAAAATTCGCATTCTGACCATTGGACAAAAAATGCCTGCTTGGGTGCTGACTGGTTTTGAAGATTATTTCAAGCGGATTCAGCCTTTTGTGCAGACTCAAATTGTCGAACTGCCAATGGCGAAACGTGGCAAAAATGATTCTGAGGCCGATATTCTAAAATATCGCCAAATTGAAGGTGATAGCATTTTAAATGCCATGAAAAACAATGAGGTGTTAATTGCCTTGGAAGTGGGCGGCAAAGAGTTCAGCACCGAAAAACTTGCAGAAACCATGAAAGGCTGGATGCTAGAAGGCAATGATGTCGTGCTTGCGATTGGTGGACCAGATGGTCACTCTGAAGCAGTACGTAAAGCAGCAGCATGGCATTGGTCATTATCCAAACTAACTTTGCCACACCCTTTAGTTCGCGTGATGCTGATTGAGCAGCTATACCGTGCTATGAGCATCAACCACAACCATCCTTATCATCGTGCAGGTTAAATCAACTTATTCAATTTGTACGTTGAGTTATCAAAATATCTTCAACTCAAACGACGTTGCAAAGCTGCAACATAGCGTTGAACAAAAGTACATTTCGCTATACACACTTTTTTGCGATGCTGTAGAACAGCAGGCTTTAGGGATCTAGGCATGAACTTACAGACATTACCCGGTTTATTTATCTCACATGGTTCGCCCATGTTGGCACTCAATCCTGAACAGGTCGGGCCTGCACTCAGCCGTTTAAGTGAAAATTTGCCAACACCGCAAGCCATTGTGGTGATGTCGGCGCATTGGGAAAGTAATGCACTGGAGGTCAACACAGGTATTCGCCCTGAAACATGGCATGACTTCCGTGGTTTTCCTGAAGCCTTGTACGCCCTGCGCTACCCTGCACCTGGCTTACCTGAACTGGCAGAAGATATTTTGCAGCGTTTGGCTGATGCGGGCTTTGCTGCCCATGCCAACAGCACACGCCCGCATGATCATGGCGTATGGATGCCATTACTACACATGTATCCCGATGCCAATATTCCAGTGATTACCATTTCTTTGCCCATGAATATGAGCGCCGAACAGATTTATCACATTGGGCAAAGTTTAGCGCCATTACGTGAACAGCAAATTTTACTGATTGGCTCAGGCAGTATCACCCATAACTTACGTGAATTATCATGGAATACACCCAATGCGGCTGTGCCTGAATGGGCATCTAGTTTCCGTAATCGTGTGGTGCAGCATTTAAGTCATCGCAATTATGATGCAGTACTAGATTGGCAACAATTGCCACATGTAGCACGTAATCACCCAACCCTAGAACACTTTGCACCGCTGTTTTTTGCAATGGGTACGGGAGATCGATTTAACATTGTACATAGCAGCTTTAGCATGGGTTCACTCGGTATGGATATTTATCGTTTTGACTAACCGATAGCTCCGCTTATTTAAAATCTGACTTTTTAATTTGGATACATTTTGTTAGCAAAAGCTACGATTTGTATCCATATTTTTTGTTAATCTCTTGATTATAATCACGTTGAAACTTTAGCACATAGAATATAAACCAATGAAATTCAGTATTTTTGCGCTTGCCCTGCTCCCTTTGGCTTTAACTGCATGTCAATCTTCACATCTTCCTGCCACTTCAGGAGATCCAGCTATTTCTACTCTATCCACCACATTAAAAACGCCTACACAAATTTTGCCCGCTTATACCTGGGAACTTGATCGTGGGCTGCAACGCCCGATTGTTCTGAGCTTTGATCAACGAGGCAGACTAAGTGTAGCTTCTGGCTGTAATGGCCTTGGCACGAGCTGGACTGTTAAAGATAATACCCTGAGTACGGGTGACATGATGGGCACCATGATGGCATGTGATGCACCATTAATGGAACAGGAACGTTTTATCAGCCAGCTTCTGCAAAAGCGTAATATTCCGTTTAGTCTGGATCTAAATGATGCCAATCAGCCAAAACTGAGTATTACTGCAGCTGATGGTCAAAAATATGTCTTTACCGGAAAAATGACACCGGAAACCAAATACCAAGGTCAGGCAGAAACCATTTTCCTGGAAGTTTCGTCACAGACTAAAGCCTGTACGGGTGTAGCTCAGCAAACCTGCTTACTGGTGAAAGAAATCAAATATGATGAAAAAGGCTTAAAGACTCAGGTCGATAAAGACTGGACTTTATTTTACGATCAGATCGAAGGTTTTCAGCATTCATCGAATGAGCGTCAGATTATTCGGGTAAAACGTTATGAAATTAAAAATCCGGCAGCTGACCAGTCTAAATATGCCTATGTATTCGACATGACCGTAGAGCGTGAAGCAGTCAAAGGCACTCTATAACGATAAAATCGCAATATAAAAAAACCGAGGCATTCACCTCGGTTTTTTTTCAAGCTTAAACTCAGTCAGACTTAGAATACGCCTTGAGAAAGCATTGCATCAGCAACTTTTACGAAGCCAGCGATGTTTGCGCCGTCTACATAGTTCACGGTACCGTCTTCTTTCGTACCGAATTTTACGCAGTTGCGGTGAATTTCTTTCATGATTGCGTGTAAGCGCTCATCAACTTCTTCGAAAGTCCAGCCTAAACGCAATGCGTTTTGAGACATTTCCAGACCAGAAGTTGCTACACCACCGGCGTTAGATGCTTTACCTGGCGCATAAAGAATTTTCGCTTCAACGAATTTCTCAACCGCTTCAAGTGTAGAAGGCATGTTCGCACCTTCAGCAACACAGATTACGCCGTTTGCAAGAAGCGCTGCTGCATCATTCGCATCAAGTTCGTTTTGAGTCGCACATGGAAGCGCGATATCACATTTAATACCCCAAGGACGTTGACCTTCAAGGTATTCAAAACCGTGCTTAGACGCAAATTCAGAAATACGACCACGTTTTACGTTTTTAAGCTCCATCACTTCAGCAAGTAATTCTGGCGTGAAACCTTCTTTCACGTACACAGTACCATTCGAGTCAGAAAGTGAAACTACTTTCGCACCCAAGTACATTGCTTTGTCTGCAGCAAATTGTGCAACGTTGCCTGAACCAGAAATCGCAACGACTTTATCTTTAAAGCAATCGCCACGAGTCTTGAGCATTTCCTCAGCGAAATACACAGTACCGTAACCTGTAGCTTCTGGACGCGCCAAAGAACCACCGAAAGACAAGCCTTTACCTGTGAATACACATGAAGTGTCATTGCTGAGCTTCTTCATCATACCCGCCATGTAACCCACTTCACGACCGCCTACACCAATATCACCCGCAGGAATATCCGTGTTAGAACCTAAATGACGATATAACTCGATCATTAAGGCTTGGCAGAAACGCATAATTTCGCCTTCAGACTTACCTTTAGGGTCAAAGTCTGAACCACCTTTACCACCGCCCATTGGCAATGTAGTCAAAGCATTTTTAAAGGTTTGTTCAAAACCTAAGAATTTTAAAATTGAAAGGTTCACTGATGGGTGGAAACGCATACCACCTTTAAATGGACCAATTGCTGAGTTGTACTGTACACGGAATGCACGGTTTACGTGGGTTTGACCTTGGTCATCTACCCAAGAAACGCGGAACTGAATTGCACGCTCAGGCTCAACCAAACGCTCAAGCAAACCATGTGCTGCATATTGAGGGTTCTTTTCAATGAACGGCCAAAGGCTGGTCATTACTTCTTCTACAGCTTGTAGAAACTCTGGTTGATGTGCATCACGTGTTTTAACGTAATCTAGGAATTCGTTAAGGCTGTTGTATTTCAACGCTTAATCCTCAGCAGAAAATGGATCAAAATTGGTCAAAATTTCAATCAATGATATATTTTGGCGCAAAATATTAAATATCTTTTGTTAACAATCTACAATAGTTTTTTTCAAAAAACTTTAAAACATTTGTATTTTCATAAATTTAACTTATTTTTTAGCGTGTTAAGCCCATAAGTTAATGTAACAAATTAATTCATAGTTTTGAGCATTTTTGCCCAAAAAGCTAGCAATTGTTGTTCTTAATTTGCGCACAAGCCTAAAAGCAAAAATCGTGCTAAAATCATCGACCTAGAATTTCCCCCTAGCCTTATCTTCCGTTTTTCTGCTGCTGTTAAAGTGGCATTGGTTTGTCCATGAATTCGCAAATTGCTCTGATTCAAAATATTGATGCGCAGCTCCCTCAAACTCAATGTGGCTTATGTGGTCACCGTGATGGCTGTTTACCCTACGCCAAAGCGATTGCAGAAGGCGAAGCGGCCAATAAATGCGTACCCGGTGGACAACCTGTTGCAGATGCACTAGCAAACTTACTGCAACGCCCTGTATTGACCGCAGAAGCCAGTGTTTGGCCTGTGCAGGCAGATGGACGCCCACAGCGTATGAAAGCCCTAATTCGTGAAGATGAGTGCATTGGTTGTACCAAATGTATTAATGCCTGCCCTGTCGATGCCATTTTAGGCTCAGGCAAACTCATGCACAGCATTTTGACTGATTTATGTACGGGCTGTGAATTGTGTATTCCGCCTTGCCCTGTCGATTGCATTGACTTGGTAGAAGATACACAACCCCTGCTTTCTGATAGCGCACGAGTGGCAGAACAGAATGATTTACGCCAACGCTACTACGCCCACATACAACGTGAAGAACAACGTCGTCTGCACCGTAAAGGCCCTGTGGTACGTGCAGAAATTGATACCGAACTGTTTGCTCAATTTTCTGCACAAGCCGATGCTGCTGTGCCTGTGATTGAATTGCCTGTGCAAAAAAATGAACAGATTTCCACTGCCGATGCACAAACCACCATCGAACTGGCAAAATTACGCACACAAATTAAAAAACTCGAAAAACAACTCAGTGTGCGTGACGATGAGAAAAAACGGCTATTACTAACCAATTTACAACAACAGTTACGTGAATTAGGAGCATAAACATGCCCGAAAGAAAGACACGTCTGACCAATAAAGCGGTTAAAACAACGACTGCCAAAAGCACCACGCTCAAAGAAAAGCCGTCTAAAAATATGACCAAAAAGCAAATTCAGACTTTTTTTGAGCGCTTACGTGAACAACGCCCAAATCCGACCACTGAACTGAATTTTTCCAATCCATTTGAATTGCTGATTGCGGTGACCTTATCTGCACAAGCGACCGATGTCAGCGTCAATAAAGCCACCGACAAACTGTTTCCTGTTGCCAATACGCCCGAAGCGATTTATGCCTTAGGTGTGGAAGGTTTAAAGGAATATATTAAAACCATCGGGTTGTATAATTCCAAAGCAGAAAATGTCATTAAAACCTGCAAAATTCTCATCGAAAAACACGGCAGCATCGTGCCTGATAATCGTGCCGATTTAGAAGCCTTGCCTGGCGTGGGACGTAAAACTGCCAATGTGGTCTTAAATACCGCGTTTGGACAGCCAACCATGGCGGTCGATACACATATTTTCCGCTTAGGTAACCGTACAGGTTTAGCTGTGGGTAAAAATGTTTTAGAAGTCGAACACCGTTTAATTAAAGTCATTCCTAAAGAGTTTTTAATTGACTCACATCACTGGTTGATTTTACATGGCCGTTATTGTTGTATTGCGCGTAAGCCTAAATGTGGTGAATGTGTGGTGTCAGATGTGTGTAACTGGCCTGATCGCTTTGAATTTGGCGCGCATCGGCATATCACGCTGCATGAAATTCATCACAACTCTGTATCTAAGTAAGTACTTCGGTAGAGTTTCCAAAGTGATCTAAACTTATTGATGACATGCTAGATCATCAAAGCAATGCGAATCATCCAAAATAGTGTGGATAACTGTGCAATCTATGCACAAGATTGTACAGAGATGAACTTGTTTCTTCATGGTTGGTATTTTCACCGTTACCTAATCTTTTTGTCTCTGTAACTGCTTGAGATTTTATAAAAATTACAATACCTAAAGTAATAATACCAACCACAAGAATTATTAATAGAATTTTATTCTTTTTCATAAGGTTTTATAAAAACTGCCCAAATTTAAAATTGCAATCTTTTGCAGATGTGTGATGGTTTATTTATCCTGAGAATCTTCAGACTGACGTTGTTGCTCTTGCTGTTGTTTAAGTTTCGGATGCAATTGATAGTGCTTGCCTGATTTTTTTTCAGCCGAATTCTGAGCTTGTGTGTTGCGCAACAACTTATAGCTCACAAAAACAAGAAAGCCTAAAACGGCAATACTTGCCAATAACATGATGATCACAGCAGCATGTTGCAAAGCACTCTCCCAAACTGACACAAATAAAAAGAGCCCTAATATGAATCAGGACTCTTTTAAAGTCAAAACAAGCAGCCTGTTTAAACGATTTTATTTTCTTTTAAACAGACTTGGTCTAAGACCTAGACTTATTTTGCTTGGTCTAAAATAGCAAACAAATCTGCTTGAACTTCTTCAATTGGACGAAGACCATTCAATTTGTTATAGCTTGGTGCATTTTCACCAGAAGCAGCACGACCTTGATAGAAGCCAACCAATTGCTCAGTTTCTGAGTGATACGCTTTTAAACGCTTACGAATGGTTTCTTCTTGGTCATCTGGACGTTGAACCAAATCTTCGCCAGTTTCGTCATCTTTACCTTCCACTTTTGGTGGATTGTAAACAAGGTGATAAATACGACCAGATGCAGGGTGCTGACGACGACCAGACAAACGTTGTACGATTTCTTCGTCTGCAACATCAATTTCAATCACGTGGTCGATATTGATGCCTTCGCTTTCCAAGGCTTCAGCTTGTGGAATAGTGCGAGGGAAACCATCAAAAATACAACCATTCACGCAATCTGGCTGCGCAATACGCTCTTTCACTAAGCCAATGATCAGTTCATCAGATACCAAACCGCCACCGTCCATGACGCTTTTGGCTTGTAGACCTAATTCAGTACCTTCACGAATTGCAGCACGGAGCATATCACCGGTTGAAATTTGTGGGATATTGTAGCGCTTACAGATCAACTGAGCTTGTGTACCTTTACCTGCTCCAGGTGGTCCGAGTAAGATAATGCGCATAAAAAAACATCCTCATTTTAACAATGTATTTGACACTCGTTGCATATCAGAGCCATCGCCCTTTACGCAGCCAGCATCCTCTTATAAGAAAGCGACAAACAAATGTATTAAACCAGCAATAAAACCAGTTACACCACCCAAGACAATTAAAATCCACTCATCTTCCTGAAAGGCAGGACGCAAGAGATTCTGGAATTCTTTTGGCGTCAGTTCACGAATACGATCTCTGAACATTTGATAAATTTTCTGTGCACGGCTCGCATTAAAGGCAGGGTCGCATACAGGCACCATCGTAATTTCAATCGAACGATCAATCAAGTCAGTCTTGAGTTTGGCATACTCTTTTGGCCCCAAAGACAACTGTAAAGAGGTACGAACCAATGGTGTTTCCATAATTTCGTTGATGTGGCGTTTGACAATACGGCGGGTTTTGTCTTTTTTACTGCCATACATCATTTCAGTCATAATCGATTTTAACGTAATCAGATCTTCTGTGACTACCGTTGCAAACACATCCGAGACTTCTTCTTGGCGTTTCATGAACGCACCCTGAATATTATAAGTCCCAATGCGTGGAATCACTGGCTTAATCCATGGAAATTGACGATTTTCAGTCAATTTAAAGAACTGCGGATATTTCACGTAATGTGGTTCGACTGGGTTAAATACCATCCAAATCGCAATCCAGTTGGTCAAGAAGCCCCAAATTGCCGCCCAAAATGGAACCGTCCAGTGCCATGGTACAAGAAACCAAACAATCATTTGGAAAATACCAAAGAACATCCCAATCAATGCACTGATATGCCAAATAAAGTTAATTTCTTTTTGACCGACTTTTAGGAACATACGCACCATTAAGCGGCGATCACCTTCCATTTGGCTGACCACCATTTCACGCATATCCACCAAGGATTCAACATTCAAGGTCAGTTCAGTCACCAATTCACGCAGCACACCTGGCAATTGTTTATGCGCCTGTGCGTAAATACGGCGTTTAATCGAATACGGTAGGTTTTCCCAAAGCACAGCATTGCGGTCTAACATGACCTCATCAATTAAGTGCTCAAGTTCAAAACCCACTTGCTCACCAATAATACGCGCCATATCTTCAGGGTCCATAGCATTGAGAAACTCACGCAATGAACCTAATTTTGACAATGTGTTATCGGTAATGATGCCTGAAATACGCCCTGCTTTACGCGGTACAATCCCCTGCCATCCCACAGGAATAGGCCCAAGGTGAAAGCCCCAAAAGCTAATTGGATAGAACACCATTTTTAGTGCCATCCACACGTGCGCCCAAGTCACAAAAGCAGTCACAGGAATAATACTGAGCACGGCCCAAAAATCTGGACGATTCAAAAAGGTTTGCCACAACTGATTGACGTACTCAAGCATGCATTTTTTCCATATTTAGTTCTAATTACAAGATTCTAAAGTAGTTAAAAGTCACTATTCTGACTACAAACCCATACTGAGCGTATAGGAAAATTGTAGTCTAGGCTCAGTTTCCGCAATCACTCGCCCTTGTCGATCTTCCAATTTTTCACCTGCGCCAATGCCAACACTAAAGCTACTGATGCGTTCAGGGCTCAGTAATACATAAGCCAGATCAATGCCCGCACCTAAACGCGCTTTTTCTTCACCATCCACCCATTTAGATTCTAGGTGTCCTGCGTAAGCGCCAATATAATAACCATTTTTGTCTTTACCTGTGAGGTGGTATGGGTAACGAAAACCTGTTTGCCCACCGACTTCATGGTCACCATTTAAAAAAGCCCCCGCTTTTAGATAGGCAATGCCATAAGGATTGACCCATTCACCATTCAAATGCAGTAATTTTTGGGTAATACCCGCCCCTACATTCCAGGTTTTTGCGCTATCTGCGCTAATTTTTGCTTCAGGTAAAAAAGTAGTGTTCCCAGCAAAGCTAAAACTTGAAAAGGCAAGTAATGCCACGAAAGAATAGACTTTTGTCATTATTGTCACCAGTGTCCATTTGTTTTAATTTTAAAAACAGTCCTGTTTTCGTGTTTTGACTCTAGCAGAATTGTCAGGATTCTTATATACAGCAAATTACAATTTTGATGTCGCTAAAGTCAAAAATTAAGATTGCGCCCATCTTCTAGGTTAAATCGGGCAATTCAGTCAAACATGGTTACTCAAAATTGCCAATAGATGCGTTAGAATAGTCCAAATTCGTTCTCCCTCATTTTTGTTAAGCCAATTTTTGTATGAAACAACACTATCCGTTAAAAAATGCTCAGCAAGAGAAGCGTATTTTTCGCAATCGCATCTTTTTTTCGGTGGGTGTTGTGGTTTTTTTCTTGCTGCTGTTGGTGGCTCGTTATGCCTTTTTACAAATTAGTGGCTACGATGAATTTGCGACTGCATCAGATAAAAACCGAATTCGGCTACAACCACTCGCACCTGCACGTGGTTATATTTATGACCGCAATGGTGTGTTATTGGCAGATAACTACCCTGTGTTCTCAGCCACTTTAAGCCGTGCAGATGTTGAAGATATTGACGATACCATTGCGCGACTGACACCTGTTTTACAACTGACAGAAGAAGATATCGATCGCTTTAAAAGTCGGATTAAAACTTCACGTAAAACTGAACGTGTATCGATCAAGCTGAATTTAAATGAATCGGATATTGCCCGTTTTAGTGAAGTTAAATTTCAGTTCCCTGGGGTCAATATTGAAACCCAGATGACACGTTACTATCCGCATGGTGACTTATTTGCGCACGTGATTGGTTATGTCGGGCGCATTAACGACAAAGAACTGAAAGAAATTGACAAAGATGCTTATGCAGGCACCAACTTGATTGGCAAAATTGGGGTGGAGAAATCGTATGAGCACTTGCTACATGGCGTACCCGGCAACGAATCTGTAGAAGCCGATGCACATGGTAATGTGCTGCGCAATTTAGGACGTAAAGACCCTGTACGTGGCAATGATTTGTTTTTGTCATTGGATTATGGCTTGCAAGTGGTCGCCTCTGAACAACTGGCAGAACGCCGTGGTGCAATTGTGGCACTTGACCCACGTACAGGTGAAATTTTAGCTTTAGTCTCCAGTCCGAGTTTTAACCCTAACTTATTTGTCACAGGTATTAGCCATACCGACTACTCTGCCTTACGCGATAATTTAGATCAACCACTCTATAACCGTGCAGTACAAGGTGTTTATCCACCGGGTTCTACCATTAAGCCGATGTTTGGTTTAGGCGGTATTCATTATGGCTATGTCGACTGGAAAACCGCCATTCAGGATTATGGTTATTTCACTTTACCAGGCGACAGCCACCGTTTCCGTGACCATAAAAAAACTGGGCATGGCATTGTCGATATGCACAAAGCTCAAGTCGTGTCGTGTGATACCTACTTCTATGTATTGTCGTATCGCATGGGCATTGAAAAAATGAACGACTGGATGCGTCAATTTGGCTTTAGTGAAAAAACTGGGGTCGATTTACCAAGTGAAAGCACAGGACTCTACCCAAACCCGGACTGGAAAATGCGTACGCGCAAAGCCAAATGGATGAAAGGTGAAACAATTTCCGTCAGTATTGGTCAGGGTGCATTTACCTCGACACCATTGCAATTAGCAATGGCCACCGCCATCACCGCCAACAAAGGATTTAAAGTCACACCGCACGTGTTACGTGAAAGTCGTGGCGCGAAACCATTTAAAGTTCACAATGGTACCAACGGAAAAATTGACTTTAACGGCACAGAAGAAGACTGGATTAAAATGCGTGATGCCATGGTTGATGTGATTCAATCAGGTACAGGTAAAGGGATTAAAGGCGGCTTGCAATATTCAGTTGCAGGTAAAACAGGTACAGCACAGGTTAAAAGTATTGCGCAAGGTAAACGCTATAACGAAGCCTTATTGACCGACCGTCAGCTTGACCACGGTTTATTTGTTGGCTTCGCTCCTGCCGAAAACCCTGAAATCGCAATTGCCATCATTCTAGAAAATGGTCGCGGTGGTTCTGCAGCAACGGCTTTGGCGCGTCCAATTTTAGACTATTGGTTACTGAATAAAAATAAAAAGCCAATTCGTCCATCTGCCGCACAAGTGAGTGGTGGCTTAATGACTGCAGGTTTAAAACCAAGTGAATTGCCAAGTGGTGAAGTCCCTTCATCTACTGCACCAAATACGAATAACGTGAATAATCCGAATACAGCAACCAATCACCCTGCGCTCAACCCAAATCCTTCGCAAACTACTCCGAGTTCAGCTCCAACCAATCCACCTGCAACTGCGCCAACAGCAGTTGTACCCACTAACCCAATTGAGAGCGACTAAGCCATGAAAAATCAACTACGCATTATTGGTGGAGAATGGAAACGTCGTCAGTTGGCTTTTGCTTCAATTGAGGGATTACGCCCTACGCCCGACCGAGTGCGCGAAACCTTATTCAACTGGTTAATGTGGGATGTGCAAAACGCCAAAGTGTTAGACCTCTGTTCAGGTTCGGGCGCTTTAGCTTTTGAAGCCCTGTCTCGCGGTGCGGCACACGTGGTCATGATTGAGCCAAACCGTACACAAGCACAGTTTTTACAGCAAAATTTAGAATTATTACGCGTCAATAAAAGCAAAGCACAAGTAAAAGTTTCTACCGCACAACATGCTTTGGCGACACTAAAAGATCAGTTTGATTTGATATTTTTAGACCCGCCTTATAGTTTAGATTTATGGGAAGAATTGGCAGGGTTGGCTGATCCACTCATTGCGGCACAAGGTCTGATTTATGTTGAAGCAGATCGTGATTTAAACCTGTTAAAATTACCGCAGACTTGGCAAAAAGTTAAAGAGAGCAAAGCGGGAACTGTACGTGCGGGCTTATACCAAAAGAGTGTTGTTTAAATTTTCTCCTTAAAAGATACGCGGTAATTTTATGACTATCGACACTTTTCAAGAGTCATCTATTAATGTAATATTATAACATTACATATTGTAGTGTTTATCTTCATGAAAGTTCGTTCATCTTTAAAAAGTGCAAAATCGCGTGCCGATTGTCAAATTGTGAAACGTCGTGGCAAATTATTTGTGATTTGCAAATCCAATCCACGTTTTAAAGCAAGACAGGGATAATCCCCTGTCTTTTAGTTTTGATAGATTATTACACTGAAATAGTGTGCTTATTCTGAATAGTAACGTGTATCGACACTAAAACTTTCAGGAAATTTTGCTTGAACCTGCGCATAAAATGCCATGATTTCAGCCATATCTTTTTCAAAATCGCCGGTTGGATGCACAATTTTTCCCACACCCGTTTTCTTTTTTGCGTAATCCATATACGCCAAAGCAATTGGCACACCTGCATTTAGCGCAACATGATAAAAACCTGTTTTCCATTGTTCTTGACGCGCACGTGTGGCTTCAGGCGTCACTAACATCACCAATTTAGGATGGGTTTTAAATAAGTCCGTCATGAGCTGAACCATACTTGGTCTTGCTTCGCCTCGTGCTTTCGGACGACGGTCAATACCAATACCACCCATTGCACGAACAAATGGCCCAAACGGCAATTTCATATAGCTGTCTTTAATGGTCAGGCGAACATTAACGCCCAAAGCTTTAAGCCCTAAACGTGCATATAACGCATCCCAATTACTGGTATGCGGTGCTGCAATCATCACATATTGGTCTAACTCCAACGGACAATGATTGTCGATTTCCCAACCCATTAAATTTAAGCTTCGCTCAGCTAACTTTTCAAACACAACCGCATACCCCAAATAAAGTGTGCGAATTTTAGCAAGCATCGACAAATACAAAAGTCTAAAACGACGAATAAATAAACAAATACTTTATAAATGTATAAAAATTTCCTGCACTCATCTTATTTTTGTCATTCCATGCAAAATCATACTGTTTTTGCGCTTATTCATTGCTAGATTCAAGCAAGTTTAAAATGGTAAATATATAAATTTACGCACAGTTTGCTGAGTTTTTTACGGTCTAATCCGATGTAATCCTTGAAGTGAAACTTAAAACTTTAAAACATCTGGCTTGTTATGATTTGCTACAAATCTTCATTAAAAATAAGGCAAATTGGCTTTTCAGATACAAGGTGAAAGTTTAAGGTGGCAGCAAGACAAGTTTGAAGTTCAGAACATTTATGCTGAATCGTTATCCGATTGCACTCAGTACACTTAGCTTATTTTTAGTAGCTTGCGGATCAACTGATCCAAGCAGGGAATATCAATCCGCTTTGCCTTCTGAGCCACAAATTACGCCCAAAACTGAAGTTCAAAATTCAGCAACTTCATGGACAGGACAAGCTACAGGTAACTTTAGAGCCTTATTGCCTTGTGACAACTGTGAACAGCATGTGATTCATTTACGCCTGAATGATGATCAAACCTTTCAACTCAGCGACATTAAACGCTCGAAACAACGCCAGCGCGAAAACCAGGTGGCGGGAACGATTCAAGCTGCTCAGGGCAACAATCAGCAAGACAAACAGAACCAACACCCATCGCAAAACACGGCAAATGAATGGTTGCTCAATACAGAAAATGGGCAAGCATATGCACGTATTCAACTCACAGCGCACGGTCTTAAATTCAGTTTATACAATCAGAAAAAGACACAAAATCAGCAGAAAAATGAAACTCAGGTTTTCTTACATCCTGTAGAAAATATGCAAGTCAGTAATGCCCTGAAGCATGTCGATATTCAGGCTGAACACGTACAAAATGTTGAGGTCAAAGAATTAAACGACCCTGTGATGGCACACGATTATTTTCTGGCAATTCACAATCAATCTGATCAAGCATTACAATTACATGCCAATGACTTGGTTTTGGTCGATCAGCAATATCAAGAATATGCAGCCGTAGTCGATCCGCATTTTTTAGAACCAATTCCTGCACAACAAAAACAATGGATTAAGGTGTCTTTCCATTACCCTGCTTCTGTAGAGGCAGATGTGATCAAAATTAAATAGGTTACAGCTGCTGCATTTCATAAATGAAGGAACATCAATTTAAGGATGTTTCAAAGTTCTTTGACTATTTTAAATAGCCATAAAAAAAAACCCTGCATCAGCAGGGTTTTCTTTTAAACCATCAAGCGATTACGCGTTGAATTGGTTCATTGTGTTTTTAGCTTCGTCCGCTGCTTTAAGCGCGTTGTCACCAGAGAAAATTTCTTTGTGATCGTCACCGATGTCAGAACCAGCCATTGCTTGGTGTTTAACACAAGCGATACCACCGCGGATTTCTTTACGTTGTACGCCAGCAACATAAGCCAACATACCTTCAGAACCGAAGTAACCTTGAGCAAGCTCGTGAGTAGAAAGAGCAGCTGTGTGGTAAGTAGGCAGAGTGATCAAGTGGTGGAACACGCCTGCTTCACGAGAAGCGTCTGCTTGGAATGTACGTACTTTTTCGTCAGCTTCAGCAGCCAATTCAGAATCGTCGTACTCAGCGCTCATTAATTTAGCGCGGTCGTATGCAGATACGTCTTTACCTTCAGCAACCCAACGGTCGTACGCTTGTTGACGGAAGTTCAGTGTCCAGTTGAATGATGGAGAGTTGTTGTAAACAAGTTTCGCATTTGGCACAACTTCACGTACACGGTTAACCATGTGAGCGATTTCTTCTACGTTTGGAGTCGCAGTTTCGATCCAAAGAAGGTCAGCACCGTTTTGTAAGCTAGTTACACAGTCAAGTACAACGCGGTCAATTTGAGTGCCTTCACGGAACTGGTACAAGCCAGAAGCTAAACGCTTAGGACGGTGTAATTTACCATCACGCTTGATTAGGATTTCGTCTTCTTTCGCTTCAGAGATGTCAATTTCTTGAGTGTCTAAGTAGCTGATGTATTGAGAAGCGATGTCGCCTGGCTCTTTAACTACTGGGATTTTTTGAGTTAAGTCAGCGCCTTCAGAGTCAGTACGTGCAACGATGATACCGTCGTCAAGACCCATTTCTAAGAACGCATAACGTAACGCGTGGATTTTAGCGATGAAGTCTTCGTGTGGAACAGTTACTTTACCAGCTTGGTGACCACATTGTTTCGCGTCAGAAACTTGGTTTTCGATTTGAAGTGCACATGCACCCGCTTCGATCATTTTCTTAGCTAATAAGTAAGTTGCTTCTTCGTTACCGAAACCAGCGTCGATGTCCGCAATGATTGGCACAACGTGAGTTTCAAAGTTGTCGATTTGAGCAGTGATTTCAGCAGCTTTAGCAGTATCACCAGCGTCTTGTGCTTTTTTAAGTGCGCGGAACAAATCGTTTAATTCTTTCGCGTCAGCTTGACGTAAGAATGTGTAGATTTCTTCGATCAATGCAGGAACAGAAGTTTTTTCGTGCATAGATTGGTCAGGAAGTGGACCGAATTCTGAACGAAGTGCAGCAACCATCCAACCAGAAAGGTAGATATAACGGCGTTCAGTAGTACCGAAGTATTTTTTGTTCGCAATCATTTTTTGTTGCGCAACAAAACCGTGCCAGCAACCTAAAGATTGAGTGTATTTGCTTGAATCAGCATCATAAGCAGCCATATCACGACGCATAATCGCAGCTGTATATTTAGCAATATCTAAACCAGTTTTGAAACGGTTTTGCATTTGCATACGCGCAGCATCTTCAGGACTGATGTCTGCCCAAGTGTTGCCGAATTTTGCTTTTAATTCGCGGATTGCATCAATCGCTGTTTGGTATGTAGTCATGATATTGTACCCTGTAATATTATTTAGGATTTATCAATCGAAGGCTAAATCGCGCTTATGCTTGATTGCTCAGATTTAGAGCACTTCGTTACGATGAATACAGAGTAGAGTGACTGAATGAATTAATCCAATATTCTCGTGTAATTCTCGGTATTTTTTTAAAAAATGTATAGATCAAAGTCTTAATTCACAAAAACAATAAAAACACAACCTATTGATTTTAAAAACCTTATTTAGAAAATTAATCAAATATCTTTGCTTACAAATTCATCTCTGTGCCGATATTTTCTGCATTAGACTTAAGTCTTGCATTTCATAAAAAATGCTTGCATTGGCGATTTCTGCCATTTTTTAGCAAAATTTTGCTGCTTTTCAGCACAATGTAAGTGCATAAGTTTCATACAAAATAGAATCTGCTATCAGTTCTGCCAATGCTTTTAAGTGTTTTTGCATTTAATATTAAAAAGTATAGATGCAGTGCTAGGCAGCTTACATTTCTTTAGGAAATAATGATGGGGCTGGCTGTTTTTATTCAGATTTTTTGCTATTTATCTCGTCGATTTTTTCATCATAATTTATACACAAGCCTTACGGCTTATGGCATAATTCCAATAATTTAGTGATTTTATTTTCGGTATTTATTTTATGAATCTGGAGCGGGTTGATCTTAATCTATTAATTTATCTTGACGTCTTACTTCGTGAAAAAAATGTAACCCGTGCTGCAGAACAATTGGGCGTTACCCAACCTGCGATGAGTAACATTTTACGTCGTTTGCGCAATTTATTTAATGATCCCCTGCTAATTCGTTCTTCTGAAGGCATGACGCCAACTGAACGTGCCTTAGAATTACAACCGCGTATCCGGGATGCCTTATCTGACCTTTCTATGATTTTGGAGCCGCGTACTGAGTTCCGCCCTTATACTTCAAATCGTGTATTTCGGATTATGACCTCCGATTACGCAGAAGCCACATTAGTACCGCGTTTGGTTAAAGCTTTACGCTCTGAAGCACCTAATGTGGTATTAGACTTTTTAACCCCGAGTGATGTGTCTTATCGCGACATGGAACAAGGTAAAGTCGATTTGGCGATTAACCGTTTTAATGAAATTCCACAAAGTTTCCATCAGGTTTTAGTTTGGCGTGATAGTTTTTCTTGCCTGCTCAATCACAAACACCCTGCTGCCAATAACCTGAATTTAAAAAGCTACTTAGATGCACAACATATTTGGGTTTCTAAAACAGGTATGGGCGTTGGTTTTGGTGTGAATCCAGAGAAACAAGCGGGACTGGGTTGGATTGATCAAGCTTTAGAGCGTATTGGACAAAAACGTAAAATTTCGGTGTTTACCCGTCATTATCAAATGCCTGCACTACTCGCGTCTAATGTAGATTTAGTCGCAACCTTACCTACACGTATTGCGCGCTTACAAGCCAAAAGCCAAAGTTTACTGATTAAAGACCCACCATTTTATATTCCAGAATTTGAATTAAAGATGGCATGGTGTCCGTTGTTACATCATCACCCTGCACACCGTTGGTTACGCCAATTGATTTTATATGTAGCGCGCCAAATGATTGAAGAAGAAAACCGTGAGTTTTTACTGAATAACTCTCAATTTTCAGCCTATTAATTAAAAATTCACTGAACTTATTGGCACAAACGCTTATACTCAGATGAGGAATATTTCGATATTCCTCATTGTTTAATCATGATTTAATAAAGATTCAAATTGTTATATTTAAAATAATATAATCCACAGGTGGATTCGTGAGCCTCTTCCAGAATATTGTTATTATCCTCATCCTCATTGTCGGAGCTGGTTTTTTATCGCTGACTGAAATTGCGTTGGCTGGTGCACGTAAAGTTAAACTGAAAATTCTAGCCGAATCAGGCGATGAACGTGCCCAAAAAGTTTTAGACCTACAAGAAAACTCAGCTGATTTTTTTGCTGCCTCACAAATTGGCTTAAACGCAGTTGCCATTTTAGGTGGTATTTTAGGTGAAGGCGCATTCCGTCCTTATTTTTACAACTTAGTTGTGCGCTTCTATCAAGGACCATGGACTGAAACACTTAGTTTTGCCTTGTCATTTACCTTAGTGACTTCGCTGTTTATTTTATTTGCCGACCTAATGCCTAAGCGTTTGGCAATGATCGCACCTGAAAAAATTGCGGTATCGGTGATTAATCCGATTCAAATTTTTATTCGGATATGCAAGCCTTTGGCATGGATGATTAATGCGATTGCCAACGTGCTGTTCCGTTTATTTAAAGTAAATACCACGCGCGAAGATAATATTACATTTGATGATATTTCTGCAGTCATGGATGCAGGCGCTCAAGCAGGTGTTTTACAAAAGCAGGAACATCACTTTATTGAAAACGTGTTTGAACTTGAAGAACGTAACGTGCCTTCGAGTATGACTACACGTGAAAATGTGGTGTTTTTTACCCTAAAGGAATCTGAAGCCAGTATTCGTCAAAAACTTGCAGAATATCCTTATTCCAAATTTTTGGTCTGTAGCGAAAATATTGATGATGTTATTGGCTATGTTGATGCCAAAGATATTTTGGTCAGAATCCTCAATAATCAATCTTTACTACAACTAAATGAAAGCACCATCCGTAATGTATTAACCATTCCAGATACACTCACGCTGTCTGAAGTCTTAGACCGTTTCCGCTCTACCAAAGAAAAATTTGCCGTAGTCATTAATGAATATGCGTTGGTTGTGGGCGTAATTACCCTGTCTGATATTATGATTACTGTGATGGGCGATTGGGTAACACCTATTGAAGAAGATCAGCAAATCATTAAACGTGATAACAATTCTTGGCTGATTGATGGCAGTACACCAATTGAAGACATTAAACACGCGCTGCAAATTGATGAAATGCCAGATGATGAAAATTATGAAACCATTGCAGGTTTTATGATGTATAAGCTACGTAAAATCCCGCGTCCTGCCGACTCTGTACTTTTTGATGGTTATAAATTTGAAGTGGTCGATGTCGATCATTTTAAAATTGACCAACTTTTAGTAACACGAATTGTAGAAACACAGGAAATACAAAACAACACTGAAGCAGATGGATAGTGAAATTCACTGTATTCGTGTGGGCTTGATCTGCATCCAGATTTTCTAGCATTCATAAAAAAGCACCACATCAAAATGAAGTGGTGCTTTTTTTAAATCTGAACTGATACTTCTGAAATTTAGCTGAGTATTTACTTAATACTTACTGATCAACTCATCCAATACTGCTTGATAATGAATCGCAATATCTTCAGCTAAAATTTTATAGACATTGTCGAATTGCACCATTGGCCAACCTTCTTTCCAGAAAGGGAAAATATTGTGCAAATCATGCGTTACCACAGCATCTTCACGCACAATCGCTTGTGCAACCTGAGCCAATACTTGTGCAGTTTCTGTGCCATCAATGGCTAAATAATCAATCCCACGTGCTTTTAAAATACGCACACGGTCTTTTTTATAACGAATTTTTTTCATTTGCGCTTCATTTAACTGCAAAGCCAAACTCACCGCTTCTACAAATTTGCTTTCAAATGATTGATTCAGTGCCACCAACGCTGCTTTATGCGCTTCCTGACGACCTGCTTTCCCACCATTACGGATAATTTCATTTGCCTCTGTGTCTAGCTCATCACTTTTCATAGACTGCAAAATGTCGAGTATTTCGATATCACTTAATGATTCAGGAGATTGGTCAATCATGTACTGCCCTTGGACAAAAATAGCAAAACGCTATTTTCGCACAATTTAGCTAAAAGCTCGACACATTCCGAAGCAATTGTTCACACAAGGCAGTGCTGCACCTATTACAGTGCAGCAGTTTAAAATTGATCTTTCAGCTTTGATCATCCTTGTTTATTTTAAATTTCTTATTGTTCCCTTAGTTTTTCTCCTGAATTTTACCGTCTATTTAAAACCCGTTATTTCAAATGAATAATCCAATAAATAACAGGTTTAACTTTTCAACTCACTTGTACTTTTTAGTAAAAAATAATTAACAGGTTGCTCTTTACACTTAATACAAGTTTTCGCGTTTATCATGATCGAGGCGGTCAATATAGCGCTCTAAATGTAGCATCGCATGATACATTTTATTTAAGTTCCGAACATTGATTTGCTGACGAACAATATTTTTGTGTAACCGTTTTAATGCACGTAGACTGTGTTTTGGCGTATATGCAGATAAAATTTTCATAAGCCTGCTCTCTCTATCAAATTATTTTACATGAACCGTTTTGTTATCTTGAGAATGAATTCAATGAATATAAAGATAAGGTTTATTATTGACAGGGTGTGTCCTACACCTCCTTAATATTTGACTATTTGGAAAAATTTTATTGTGTTGAATTGTAGTTTAAAGGAATATATATGTAATTATGATTAAAATAATTGCTAAAACTGATTCAAAAAATCTTTGTTAAAATCCTCTATAAAGTACACATAAAAAACTGACACTCGGTCAGTTTTTTTATGTACGTTGATTTTAAATTTGAGTCTTTAAATCACTTCGACCACTACTTTGCCCACATGCTCGCCTGTATCCATTTCGGCATGCGCTTGCTGAATTTGATCAAACTGAAAGGTTTTATAAATCATAGGCAGACATTCACCTTTGGCTAACAATGGCCAAACTATCTCTTGCAAACCTTTGGTAATTTCAGCTTTTTCTGCAGTATTGCGGGCGCGCATGGTCGAACCCGTAATGGTAAGACGCTTCATCATAATTTGACCAAGTTTTACTTCTTTGGCTTTTGCACCACCTAAGAATGCGATATACACCAAGCGACCATCACGACGTAATAAGTTTAAATTACGTTCCAAATACGGCGCACCAACAATATCTAAAATGATATCGACCCCGGCATTGTCTGTCGCTGCATTAATCACTTGTTCAAAATCTTGTGTCTTGTAATTAATCGCTGTGGTGAGGTGTGAAATTGCCTGTACTTTTTCATCTGAGCCTACGGTTGCAAAGGTTTTTAAACCTAAGGCATTGCACAGCATTAAAGCAGTTGTACCAATACCACTGGTTCCACCATGAATCAGCGCCGTTTCACCTGCTTTGGCTTTGCCCATTTGGAATACATTGGCCCACACAGTAAAAAACGTTTCAGGTATCGCAGCGGCTTGTACAAAACTGACACCTGTTGGAATTGTCAAAGTCTGGCTTTCTGGTACAACACAATATTCTGCATAACCACCACCATTGGTTAAGCCACACACTGCATCACCAACTTTAAATTGGCTAACATCTGCACCCACAGCAACCACTTCACCTGCTACTTCTAAGCCTGGCACTGGCGTCACGCCTTTAGGCATAGGATACAAACCCTGACGCTGTAAAATATCAGGACGATTTAAACCAAAAGCATGTACTTTGACCAAAACTTCGTTGGCTTGTGGCTCAGGTATTGCAACCGTTTCATAGGCTAATTTTTCTGGGCCGCCTGGCTCTGTGATAATAATCTGCTGCATTGTGTTTTGTGTCATGGCAAATCCCTGATTGTTTGATACTGATATGAATTCTGACTATTTGAACATAAAACAGTAAAGCATTAAAACCCAGATCAACTTAGGTATAATTCTTATGCCGTGGTGTTTTCATGTGTATTTAAATTTCATTCAAGATTAAAGAATGTGTGATGTCAGAAATTGTAGAATACAACGAAAATAATTACCGTGAGTTTGAATATGAAACAGGTGTTGCGGTGATCCGTTTTTATGCACCGTGGTGTACGCCTTGTGTTCAAAATGCGCCATTTTTTGAGCAGCTTGCCCAACTTTTTGATGCTTCGGTAAAGTTTGGCAAAGTGAATGTCGATCAATCTCCAATTTTAACTTTGCGTTATCAAGTCTTTGGTTTACCGACCACTCTGATTTTTAAAGATGGGCAAATTGTTGAACGACTGTCGGGCAATGTTTCTGTCGTACAACTTCAACAAAAAATTCAGAGCTATCTTTAAGCCATGTAGAGTAGCGTCAACATATTAAGTTTGAATTACTACCTGATCGCGTCCTGCATGTTTGGCTTGATACAAATGCGCATCTGCAGCTTTCATAAAATCATCCACGTGCGTATACGCTTGTGCGCGAGTCATCCACGCTACACCGATACTTAAAGTCACATATTGTTTATGGTCTTCTCGTGCTACATGCTCAAAAGCTGCATCACGCACAGCCTGCAAGACTTTTTGCATGAGTGGTGCAATCGCAGGTTGCGGAATATCGTGCAGTAAAATGGCAAATTCTTCACCCCCATAACGTGCCACAAACGCATTTTTAGGCAAAGTATCTTGTAAAACTTTAACTAGGTTTTGCAGAATTTGATCGCCTTTTAAGTGCCCATAATGATCATTGTATTTTTTAAAATAATCGACATCGAGCATCGCAAAGACCAAAATATGTCGCTTATTTTGCAAGGTTTCAAAATACAAACGCTGAATTTCTTCATTTAATGCACGGCGATTATATGCCCCTGTTAATGCATCAGTTTTAATCTGTATTTCCAGTTTTTCATTCAAAAGACTGAGTTGCTCAGTGCGTTCCTGCACTTTTAAATCTAAAGAGCTGTTTAAATGAATCAGTTTTTGGTTCAAGCGTTCAATGCGCAAGTTATGGTAGGCATAATTTCGTGCCTGCTGAAACATGATAAGCAATGCATAAACACTGGTCGAAATAAAAGATAAATGAATGGAATTGACCAGATTCAGCATTAATAAAAAATCATGAATAAATGTGCCACATAGAATAATTACTGCCCAAAAATTAATTTTGGAATAATCCTCTCCTGAACGCAGGGTTTGATAAAATCCATAAGCAAAATTTGCCAAAATCAAAACAAAGAAAAATGAACTATAAAATGCCAATTGCTGAAAAATAGTGGGTTCTGCCCACAGCGTCACCCCAATATTAAAGCTCAATAACAGCATTGCCGCGCTATATACCCAACGATGCAAATAGCGAGAACTGAGCAAAAACATATAACTCAGGAAAAATAAAATCGCGAGAAAACTAAATAAATATTCGAGTCTTATTCCCCAAGACCAACTTAAATTCAGGAAAGTGGTATAGGCATAGGGTGCAGAAAATAAATTGTGTAATGCCAGAAAAACAATAAAAATGCCGAAAATAAAAATACGCTTGGTCTTTCCACCATTTGCAAGACTAAATGCCGAAAACATCAAGGTAAACAAACCAATACCAAGTACTGCCCCACAAATCATGGCAATACTCATCATCAAACGCTGATACTGTTGATTGATGGTGCGACTTAAACCAATTTTCATTGGATTTTTTAAACCACCTTGCAAGCTCTGAAAGCTAGACGCTTGAATGGTCAGGGTAAAATATTCACTTTCAGGAACAAAATATGCAATTCGTGGGGCATTTTCGGTTTGGTAACTACTCGCATCTGCACCGACTGTGCCAACACGCACCAGTGGATCGCCATTTAAAAATACCCGATAGGCGCCATATTGGTTGGGAATCCAAATCGCAATACGTCTGCCTAGAAATTCTTTTGGAATTTTAAAGTGCCCAATAAAAGTGCCGTAAGTATTGGCATTGCCCATTAAATCTTCAAATGAAGCAGGCAATTCAACGGTATTCGATGCCAGTACCGCACTGGGTTCTTGAATCAATTGTTGCGGATAAAACAACCATCGCCCAGTCAAAATACTCGATTGATCTTCAGTAAATTGAACAGAATTGAGCAGTTGTTGATGTAGATAGTAAGATTCAGGTGCAGACTCATACTGCGCCAACACACGCGGTGGTGTGAGTACACTGCACAGTAAAATTAAGAAGAGTAATGCACACTTGTGCCACATCCGAGTGAAATTCAAAAATGCAAAAGTCCTATTGTGCTTGTTTTTTAATCTAATCGTTCTTGCACTAAATTTGAAGTAAAAAATTAAGTCATTTATGCTAGACCTTACTGGCATCGGATGAATGACTTAAATTCTAGCGGTTTGGCTAAGTTGAAAGGTGTTTATTGATCGCGTGTTTTCACATCATACAATTCAATTTCAAAAATCAAATTAGAATTAGCAGGAATGATATTGCCCATTTTGCGCTCACCATAAGCCAAATGCGCAGGTACGATCAGTTTGCGTTTACCACCCACTTTCATCCCCATGATGCCTTGATCCCAGCCTTTAATGACACGACCTGTACCAATCACGGTTTCAAAATAGTTACCACGGTCTAAGGATGAATCAAACTTGGTGCCATCTTCCAACCAGCCTGTGTAATGCGTAGTAATTAAAGCGCCTTTAACCGCTTCTTTCCCCTCACCCACCACCAAATCAATAATTTCTAATTCTGCACTCATGTTCATCTCCAAATATTTACACTTCGATGTTTAAGATAATTTCCAGCTCGTGCAAGTGTTATTGCAACTGTGTCCACTCAATCTGAGCCTGTGCCTGATCACCAATCAATGTCCATTCACCATCCATCACATTCAACTGCAATTGCATGGTACGCTCGCATAAAGCTTGAACGGCTTCGGTACTCGCTGGCGATAGTTGCCACACTTCAACATTATTTAAAGTTTTGATTTTACTGTTACGTTTGTACCATTCATCTACCGATGAACCATAAGCAATAATCGCAACTTGCTTACAACGCGAACTGGCTTTTTTGACTTTGTCTTCATCTGGGCAACCGACTTCAATCCACTTAATTAACTGCCCTGTTAAGTCTTTTTCCCACAAAGCAGGCTCATCGGTTTCAAATAAATCTTTGGTAAATTCCAAAGCTTCATCTGCATAACGTGCGAATGCCAAAATACGCACCATCAATCGCTCAATAGTTTCAGAAGGATGCAATGCCATGGTGAGCTGATAGTCACCGTATTGATGCACATCCATATTGGCAATGTTCAAATCTGCCTTATAAATTGTCGCTTTCAGCGCCATTGTCTATTCCTAAAACTATGTTTAAATTTGCCACTAAGCATAATGGATTTTCTGTGATTTTGCTGTATCGTTTGCCCGATAACGTATAGATTTCAGTCTAGAACCGCAGCAGCATCGACCCGATACGCCAATAGTTCAGCCTCAAATTTTTCCCAATCACGCTCGCTTTGATAAATAATTTCCAACCGATTGTCTATGCCTTCATCGGTAGATTGATAATTAAATTGCTGCGGATTGAAGTTGAAACTTTTCCAACCCTGATTGGTATAAAAAATTCCTTTAATACGCAGCCAATCTTGCTGTTCACAGAGTAAATCTAATAAGGGATAAAAGTCGAATTGCCAACGTTTAGGCAATTTCCAACCTGCGACTGCATATCCTTGTGCAGTTTCGACATAGTGATATGGCAATTGTTTGATTTCTGCAGACTCTTGCAGATTTGTAGAGCTGACCTTCTGTTGCAATTTTAGCAACGGCTGAATTTTACGCTGTGTACCGACATACGGTATATCCATTTCGGTCAAAGCCAGATGACCCTGTTCTGCTTTCAACCATTTTTGCGCGTAGGCTTGATATTCCTGTTGTAGTTGTATGAGGGCTTGCTCATCTGCCGCCTGCATTTGGTCTGCATGTGACACCACAATAATTTGTGCAGCTTTGAGCTGATCGGCATACAGGTTTTGCTGCGTCCACGCCTGATCATGCAAACGCGAACCATCTACTACCGTCACCAAGGCGCGCATCGATAAATGCGTATGCCAATGTGGTTCGGTCAGTTGTTCCAAGAGTTGCGCAGGATGCCCCAAACCTGTCGGCTCGATGAATAAACGGTCAGGCTTCGCTTCGGACAATAAACGCGACAAAGCAATTTGCATAGGCAATTGGCTGCTACAACATAAGCAACCGCCCAATAATTCTTTGACTTGATAACCCTGTTGCTGAGGTAAGAGTTGTTGATCGACCCCGATTTGTCCAAATTCATTCATCAGCACCGCCCAAACTTCATGTTCTGGTTTTTGGCTGAGTAACTGTTTCAATAAGGTGGTTTTTCCTGCACCGAGAAAACCAGAAATAATATGCGTCGGGACTGCTTTTTGTGGTGCAATTAATTTCAAAATAAGCTCACTTTATTGAATTTCAAACAACTCAAGCATGCTAAGCAAGTTTAGCGATTAGTTCAATCTGAATCTAAACACACTGAAATTTATTCATTTCAGCACATCTATCACCATCATGATTTGAAAAATTCGCTTACATTTATTACGTGATGATCTGCAACTTATTTGGGGAAATACACGAGTTTTAGCCGCTTGATGTTATGTTTTATTGCCAACCACGCAATTTTATTGCGGAAAACACAGCCATTTTGATTGGATTTGACTGCATATTTAAAACAAAAATTACCAAACTACGACCTATTCATCATCATTGTGCGGTTCAAGTAACCGTCATTGTTTTGCTTTGTTGCAAGCATTGATCCCATAGCTTTGGCTCTTTAGCATGAGTTCCTGTTCAGCCCGTTCAAATCAGGTGATGACTGACTTGAACACTTTAGCCGCAATAAGTTTTTTTACTTAATGCTTGTGCTGAGCACTCCCTACTACTCATGAAAAACTTTAAATAAGGATGCCAAACCATGAAATTGACACAAATTTTACTCGCTTCAACTTTTGCTTTTGCCACTGCAACTACTTTTGCTGCAAAGGCTGAATCGACAGCAACAGAACAGGAAAAAGTGGTTGTTTCAACGCAGGAAACTGTGGCTGGACCTGCTTCAGAACAAGCTGCTGCACAACCTGCATCTGAAGCTAGCACTGAAACACCAGCAGCATCGACCCAACAACCTTAAAAAAACCGATACGTTTTAAAATGTAAATTGAATACAAAAACTGAGTTTTAAGCCACTCTCTCGCTTTACTCAGTTTTTGTTTATCTACAAAGCCAATCAATATTGCCTTGGACAAAATTAAAAAATAGGCACAAAAAAACCTGTCTACAATTGCAAACAGGTTTTCAGCTAAATTTGATGAAAACTTAGGTTTTTTCAGTTTTCTTATAAATACTGCAAGATGGATGATGATTTTCTTGCAAACGCGCAACTTTGCGTTGCTCCGCTGCTTCAAAGCGGCATCGTTTCCAGTCGTTGTCTAATTTCAACGCAGGGATTTGTTTTGGTTTACCATTTTCATCCACTGCAACCATAGTGAAGTAACAGCTGTTGGTATGGCGCACTGTACGCTTTTGGATATTTTGCGCTTCTACACGAATCCCAATTTCCATTGAGGTACGACCCACATGGTTCACACTAGCAAGGAAAGTCACCAATTCACCCACATGAATCGGCTCTTTAAAGTTCACTTTATCAACCGAAAGGGTCACCACATAACTACCCGAATAGCGGCTCGCACATGCATACGCCACTTGGTCTAATAGTTTTAAAATTGTTCCACCATGTACATTCCCTGAGAAATTTGCCATGTCGGGTGTCATTAACACGGTCATGGTTAATTCTGACTGGTCATCTAACACTGGGGCAATTTGATCTAATGGTGACATCGCGTTCTCTAGACTCTTTTAAAGACAGTAAGATATGAGCCTATTATTATATCGCGTTTATAAAAGTTTGAATGTTCATTTCGGCAACAACTGCATCATTATTATTTATATTGTTTATGATAACATTTATTTAAAATTATAAGACTAAAGACTAAGACTCCCAAGCTGTTATTTTTTAATCCATTTCTGATTTTTTAGAATATTTGTTCAAATTGAATATTACGTGAATCCCCCTGATTCAAGTGTTCAAAAAACAATCTAAAATCTTTTATTCAATGGATTATTCAAGCAAATTTCGGCGAATTTACACGAAAAAAAGTTCAATTTCCCCGTAAATTTTCAAACTTCGCTGCGACATTTAAACCAAGCGCAGCATTTCCTGCGACACATTGCTATAAGTCAAAGTTTGTTCGGTACTCAGTGCAGCTTCAATCACATAAGAACCATCTGGATTAATCATCGTCACTGTAAAAATAACTTGCTCCATAGTAGCAAGTTTCACCTGCTATCCAATTTCAAAGCCGTGCATGAAGTATCCCCTCGATTTTTTATAAAGTTTTAAAGTCCTGAAGCACAAAAGTTAGGCCGTCTTGGAAGCATGTTCAATTGGTAAACTGCTTAAAAAACTAATTCAGTAAATGCTGCATAGAATAAATGGAAACAGTGCGAAAGAACACGCTAAAAAATTGATTTTAAGTCTAAATACCTCATCTCAGTATTTAGATATCTTTAGGGTATCTTTATTTTTAAACTATAATATCAAATACTTACAAAGAATAAATCTAAGCAATCTAACATTAAAGTTATTTTTATCAAGCACCTAATTAGACTTAAGTTAAATCTGTTGATTTCATTGAGTTGACCTAAATGAAGGATCTGGACAGCTATTTAAACTGTCCATAAAGCCCAAAAGTATTACTCACTTTATAGTCTACAATTCTATGCCCATGCGCATAATGATGCTGTTGATAGACCTGATCAATTTTATTTAATTGCGCTGCGGTTGCTTCTGCACCTGCCAGCATAGTCGCTTCGCGCCCTTTTACATCAAAAATATGGGCTTTTTCACGTAAATCGGGTTGAATGACCACATCTGCCAGTTTCAATTCTTCATTGGCCAAATGCTTTTGCATAATATTAATATTTTGGTTAAACAATCCCCACACATTACTGGTTTCAGTATGAATAGGCTGCGCCAAAATATTCACGGCAATCACAATATCTGCCCCTAAATCGCGTGCAACCTTGACAGGTACAGGGCTCACTAAACCACCATCGACATATTCATGTTCTGCAATTTTAGTAGGTACAAACATACTTGGGATAGACACTGACGCACGCACCGCTTGACCCGTATTGCCATAATTAAATACAACTTTTTTGCCTTCTTTTAATTCAGTCGCCACCACGTACATCGGGATTTTAAATTGCTCCAAACGGAGTTGATCGACTTGTGCATTGACATAATTTTCAACTTTTTTACCATCAAAAAAGCCTTTTAAATCTAAAGTCACATCCCGCACATCATTGGCTTTCATATTCATGGCAATTTCACGTAATTGCTGTGCATTTTTACCACTGGCATAAATTGAACCGACAATGCTGCCTGCGCTGCTGCCCACAATAAAATCAGGATGAATACCGTACTGCTCAAGTACTTCAATCACCCCAATATGTGCATAACCACGTGCGCCACCACTGCCCAAAACCAAGGCGACAACTGGACGTTTTTTTTGTTGTTTTAACTGACGAAAATCAATTTGATTCAGGCGCGACTCTGCTTCAACCACGGGCTGCGACTCACGCAAAGTTTGAGTCGAAAATTGCTGCTGCGATGGCACCACCTGACATCCCACCATCAGTAATGCTGTAAGAGATACATACCCAATTTTCATAATGACCTTCTTGAATCCATAGGTTTCAGTCGATATTTCACCATCAATCGTGTCAAGGTTGATCAGCCTACTTGATACAGCAACCCTCTTAACGTCAACAGTTATGCTCTCTGTTTTTACCTTGCATGAGCGCCCATAGTCTATCTATTATTTTAACCGATCCTTGTAGTAATTCGTTAAACTGTCACGTCTAGCGACTACAGTGGCGCACAAGTCGAATCTGTCTAAAATTATATGCCAACACCTTCTTATTCCTTATTATTCTGGATTTTTCTGCAATTAGGCTGTCTGTCTTTTGGTGGGCCTGCAGCGCATTTGGTGTTTTTCCATCAGCGTTTTGTGCAACAACTCAAATGGCTAGATGAATCCCAGTATTCACAAATTGTCGCACTTGCACAACTCTTACCTGGCCCAACTAGTAGTCAGGTGGGGTTAGCGATTGGTTATTTGCAAAAAGGCTATTGGGGTGCAGTCCTAGCTTGGTTGGGTTTCACCCTACCTTCAGCGTTGTTTATGGCTTTGGTTGCAGTTTTGGGACATCAATATTTAGATGTACTGTCGTCAAATAGCTTTCACAGTATTCAACTGATCGTATTGGCCGTGGTGGCTTGGGCATTTTGGCAAATGTTGCGTAGTTTTTGTAAAACGGTTTGGCAATATGCCTTAATGTTTGCTTCTGCCCTATTTATTTATCTGATGCCCTTGAGCTTCAATCAAGTTTTAGTGATTCTGATTGCAGCTTGTTTTGGCATTTGGATGGCGAAACGCGCAGCACCAACTGCTGCACAATCATCCACCAATACAACGGCGACAGATACGCATTTTACTGCGGCACATTTACTCAAACATCGTCGTTATGCTGTATTTTGGGCAGTACTTTTTGTTGCACCCTTTATTGTGCTGTCAGGTCTAAACTGGCTGCAACCTCAATTACTCTATGCAGCCAATTTAAGTTTCTATCAAGCCGCATCTTTGGTCTTTGGCGGAGGGCATGTCATTTTGCCTTTATTGCATCAAGATTTTGTTAGCACAGGCTTAGTCAGTGCAGAACAGTTCGATTTGGGTTATGCCATAGCGCAATTGGTGCCTGGTCCACTGTTCAGCTTTGCAACATATTTGGGCAGTTTGATTACAATGACAGAATCTATGCTGCTGAATGCGACTTTAGCCACGTTGGCGATTTTTCTGCCATCTTTCTTTTTGGTATTTTCGACTTTGCCTTATTGGTCTTGGTTGATGCAGCAAGCCTATATTCGTCATGCGGTTACAGGGATTAATGCAGCGGTAGTCGGATTGCTTCTGTATATGGTGCTCGAAATGGCACAGCGTTATATTTTGAGTATTGTTGATCTGCTGTTTATTGTTTTGGTGATTGGATTATTAAAATCCAAACTACCTGTTTGGCTCAGTTTAATTAGTAGTTTTCTGGTCTATACAGCATTCTTGCATTTCATGGCTTAAATTAAAAATGCTACAGATCAAATAAAAATGCCAGTTCAATTGAACTGGCATTTTTTGTGGATGACTGAATCAAGCCTGAATGCTTTGGAGCTTAGCCACCAAAGAATTTTAGAATAGATTGAATCACCGCAACGTTAATTAAATCGACAAAGAATGCACCACACAGCGGCACAATCAAGAACGCTTTATAAGATGGACCATACATATTGGTAATGGCCTGCATATTGGCGACTGCTGTTGGCGTTGCCCCCATCCCAAAACCACAGTGTCCTGCTGCCAACACGGCTGCATCGTAGTTTTTCCCCATAAGACGGAAGGTCACAAAAGCTGCATATAACGCCATTGTGAGTGCTTGCGCACCTAAAATCACCATCAACGGACCTGCCAAATCGGCCAATTGCCATAGTTTGAGTGACAACAACGCCATCGCCAAATATAACGATAAAGATGCATTCCCAAACACATCAATCGCACGGTCAAAAATATTAACTTTAAAAATACTTTCTAAGACATTACGCAGAACCACACCGCCCGCCAATGCCCAAACGAAAGTTGGTAATTCAAACATCGTGCCTTTGGCAGCGCCTGTCATAAATTCGGCAAATGCCAAACACGCTGCAAATAAACCCAAAGTAGTAATTGCATTATCTGCTGTAATTAAACGAACCTGATGCGGATATTCAAATGGAATAAACTCATTGGAATCTTGATCCGCAGGCGTATTATCGCGTTTTTCAATTTGTTCGTCGGTACGTGGTACAGCCAATTGATGACGGTTGATTAAAGTTTTAGCCAGTGGACCACCAATTAAACCACCAATAATTAAACCAAAGGTCGCACTTGCCATGCCCAGTGCCAAAGCACCTTGAATACCATATTGGGTTTCTAAAATTTCACCCCACGCACCTGCTGTACCATGACCGCCAGTTAAAGTAATCGATCCTGCAATTAAACCAATTAGTGGATCAATACCTAACAATGTTGCAAGACTAATGCCGACAATGTTTTGCAACACAATAAATGTGGAAATTGCAATCAAGAAAATAATTAAACCGATTCCGCCCTGACGCAATTTTGTGAAGTTCGCGCTTAAACCAATCGAGGCGAAGAAAATAAGCATAAAGCTAGTTTGCAATGCGCTACTGGTGGTAATGCTATAACCCCAAAATTGATTCACCAACAATGAAACAATAGCGGCAACCAAACCACCTGCAACAGGTTCAGGAATATTATAGCGTTTTAAAAAATCAATTTTATTGACTAAAAGTCGCCCTAAGAGCAGGACGATGACCGCAGCAATCAGCGTATAAAACGCATTAAAAGTAAATTCCATGGCAATATCCATATAGTGATTGCAGATTGTTTTTAATACGATGAAGAGCTGTCTATGCAAACCAAAGCATTTGCATCACTATGACTCTAAATCAACTAAAAAATGCCGCAATACAAAGTATGTAAACAGTATCGTATTTGACCGATGTTTAAGAGGTATGCATTTCGCTCAGCCAACCCATCCTTTGGTTTCACTCAAGCATTATGATCTGCGTTTGCCTAGAACAGAAGAAAAGAAAGACAAAAGACAGTATTTTCACTTTCGGGGTGACTTCGAGTGCAAACAACTGAATCGGCTTAACACTGAGAGGTAATCTCATATAAGCTCCAAAATATCTGAGGTGGATAAATACCTTCCGATAAAGATATTCAACAACTTGATAAAAAACAGCAAGATTAAAGGTCGATCATTATGCATTTTTTTTGACAAAAAGCTGCTGTTTTCTGCGTTTTTCTCTATAAATTTAATGATTATTTTCAGCTATAAGTGAAAGTTACAGCATTCCTTTAAACTGGATAAAATTTAAATTATTGAATTGATAACATAAATTTTCAACATAAAAAACAGAGCTTAAAATTAAGCTCTGTTTTGAATTGTGCTCAAAAGTAGCGACTTAGAAGCTATAACGCGCCATAAAGCCCACACGGTCATCACTGAATTTTTGACCTTTGAAAGTTTCACGCTCACCATTAATATATTCAATACCTAAATCTACAGGTTTTACAGGTGAATAGATAAAGTTAATCCACGCTTGTTGTACTTTCTCGTTAGCACCAGTGTTTAAACGCGCATAGTCTGTACCATCATCGGCAAATAAAGCACCATACGCTAAAGTTGAACGTAGTTGTGGAGAGAACTTATAGGTTGCGCCCACTTGTACACCAAATGCTTCATTCTGCTCAATATCACCATTATCTGCATTTACGTAAAATGCAGAGTTACTACCATATAAATAGTTACTGTTGCCCTTAACATAAGAGACATCCGCAGATACTTTTAAAGGTTCTGCAACTTGATAATTTGTACCTACAGCTGCGCCCCAACCTGTTTTATCATCGCCAGATTTAGCTTTATAATGTTCAACCAATGCACGTGCAGAAGCCGAACCTTTACCTTCCGCATAACCTTGCATTAATTTAGCTGTAATTACAGGAGCACGATAGGTCACATCTGAAGAAACATTTTCTCTCTTAACTTGAGTGTCAATTACAGCACCCGAATCATCTCTGATTTTTTCTTCTGTAACTTTCAGCTCAGTTGCTGAACTATTACCTTCTTCGGCAGAAACAAATAATTGTGTTGCAGGGGCTAATTTATAGTTGTAACGAACTTGCGGCACACGTGCTGTACCACCACCAATATTTGTATTAAAGTCGATCATTTCTGGTGCATGATTAGACAAGAAGTTCGATGTAGTTTGACCGAATAACCAGTTGTTTAAAGTTAAATAAGCATGGCGAATACGTAAATTCTCTGCGGCACTTGCAAAGTCAACCTCAACTTTACCACCTACTTTGTTGTCACCAACAGGTGTATTAAAGTCTAAACCTAAACGCGTTACTTTGGCGGTCGCACGTAATTTGTCACTTGCTTCTTCTTTACTCGCACTAGCCGAGTTAAAATCGTTATCCGCGCCTTTAATAATATAGTTTGCATCACCACGTACAAAACCATAAATTGAAACATCTGCACCAGATTTAGACTTTAAGCTACTTAATACACTTGCGGGTGCAGCAGGCTTCGCCTGTTGTACTTGGGCAATTTGAGTTTGCTGCTGTTGTTGTACTTGCTGTTGTTGCTGAATTAACGATTTTAACGCTTCAACTTCTTGACGAAGTTCTTGAATTTGTTGTTGCTCAGTTTTGGCTGCGTGTGCAGTACCTACCATTAAAGTTGTAACAGCAATAGCTAAACCTTTGATCATAAATTGACCGTTGAGTAATTGACTCATTTATCTCTCCAAAATAAAACAACGCTGCATCCGTGCATGATGATTTTGTTCGTCATCTATCGATTTCACATCGAATTATAAAAATGGCTAAAAAATCAAAACACTTTTGCCAAATAGTCCAAGACACTCAAATATTTAAAATATTACAATTTGTGTCATTTATTACAGGCTTCAATCTATCAAGTTATGACGTTTATTAAAATCAGTTTTCCCGAATAAGAAATCACAATTAATCATAATTACAGATTCAAACAATTAAACCATATAAAATTCAACACCTTAAATAGGTTGATTATTCAAGTATTTACACCACCATTAGACTATTGTATATATTTCAGTTCTGTTAAAAAGCCCGATTTTTTCGAAAAAAATCACCATTTGAAAAAGTATTGACCCCAACTCAATCTGATTGAGGTTGCAAAATATGAAAAACGGCAAACATCCCAAACCCAATAAATAGCAGCATTAATACAGCCATATTCAGCAAAGCACTGCCTGTTAAAAAGTTGAGTAACACTCCACCAATCAAGCCACAAAAGAATTGCACACTGCCCATGACCGCACTGGCTGTTCCTGCACGTGCGCCTTGTTTTGCCATAGCTAGTGCCATGGCATTCGGGCCTGTAAAACCAATCCCAGACACGGCAAGAAATAAACCGATCATCACCAATGCCAAAGGTGCATACCCCAAACTACCTGCAAGCAGTAGAATGACCGCACCACTCAGTTGAATCATGCTGCCCAATTTTAAGCGTTGTAACACACCCAATTTGCCACTGATTTTTTTATTCAGGGTCGAAAACAGCATAATACCAATCGCATTGGCACCAAACACATAAGCAAAAGCTGTTTCACTCAAGCCATATTGATCCATCATGACTGCACTTGAACCGCTGATATAGCAAAACAATGCCCCACCAGTCAGACAGCCTGCCAACATTGGAAAACGAAAATCACGATCTTTTAAAATGGCAAAATATAAGGTCAGGACTTGCTGAAAATTCAAATTTAAACGGCGTTCTTTCGCCAAAGTTTCTTTAAAAAAGAAGTGCACACATAAACAGCAAATAATTCCAACACAGGTCAGCACCACAAAAATAGCTTGCCAATTCATCCATCTAAGTACCCATGCCCCCAGCGTAGGCGCGATAATGGGCGCAATGGTCATCACAATCATCATGCTCGAAAAAGCTTGAGCGGATGTTTGCAAATCTAAGCGATCACGAATAGCTGCTCGTGCAATTACCACACCTACACAGCCACCCAAAGCCTGCAAAATACGTGCAGCAATCAGTCCCCATTCATTTTGTGCAAACACGCACAACATACTGGCGAGTGAAAACAGTGCTAAGCCAAAATATAAAGGCGGCTTACGCCCAATCCGATCACTCAGCGGCCCATAAATCAGTTGCCCCAAAGCCAAACCTAAAAAGTAGGCTGGTAAACTGTTTGCAACCATTTGGGTCGATACGCCAAACTCGCTTGCCATTGCGGGCAAGGCAGGTAAATACATATCAATCGATAAAGGCCCAAGCGAGGTCAGTAACGCCAACAACAAAATCCATGCAGTCGAATATTGCTGCATGTTGGGTTGTTGCCTAGATGGTGGCGTACTGCTTGAACTTGGCAGCGTTTTCGATATGCTCATATTTTATGATGAAATGACAGATGTACAGACAAGCTTACACGCTCCATAGTATGATTTGTTGTGATCAAAGATGAATTTTCACATATTAGGTACTCTAAACATCTCATCTACAGTTACAATGTACGCAAACCTTCATCTTGCAGCATAAATCTCTGTTTAGACAGAAAAGTTTACTTAAAGGAATGATGTTGAAACCTTGGCTGATAAAGCTCAAACAAGCGACCTATAACACCACATTTATGTATAACATCCGCATGCTCATTGCATTTGCGGGAACTGCTTTTGTTCCCTATTTTATGGGGATGCAGCTTGCCACTATTCCTTTAACTTTAGGTGTGCTTGCCGCAGGTTTGAGTGATATTGATGACCGTTTTTCGGTGCGTATTGTCAATCAGCTCTATACCTATATTGGTTTCTTTGTTACCGCCACATCAATTCAGTTTTTATTTCCGCATCCTATTTTATTTGCTACAGGCTTAATCCTGTCGTGTATTGTCTTAATTTTGCTCGGTTCGCTCGGACGACGTTATGCCACCATTTCTTATGGCTGTTTGGTGGTGTCAGTCTATTCCATGCTTGGCGTCAACCTATTTGATGACTGGTACATGCAGCCGCTGCTTTTGGTTTCGGGCGCAATTTGGTACGGCTTAATTTCGACCATCAGCTTTTTACTGTTCCCTGTTCGTGCCTTACAAGACAAACTTTCACTCAGTTATTCTTCTTTGGGTGATTTTTTATTTGCCAAATCAAATCTATTTGATGTGGATATGACTGCACCGAGTTATCAACAAAGTATCATTGATTTATCACTTGAAAATGGCAAATTAATTGCGATTTTTAACGACTTAAAAACCGCTTTACTGACCCGTTTAAAAGGTGACCGCGGGCAAAAAGATACCCGACGTAGCTTACAGTATTACTTTGTCGCACAAGACATTCACGAACGTGCCGACTCTGCACATATTGATTATCAAAAACTGGCGAAAATATTTCAGCACAGCGATATTTTATTTCGCTTCCAACGCATTTTGTCGATTCAGGGCAAAGCCTGTAAAGATTTAAGCGAAAGCATTTTGCACCGTAAACCTTATGTGCATAACAAGCGTTTTAAACATGCTTTTGAAAATCTTAAACAGTCTTTAGAAAAACTGCGCAGTGAACAGCAATATGACCAAGTCTGGATTAATGCATTGTTTGCCCTATACCAAAACCTGAAATCTATTGATGCTCAATTGCGTAACCTTGAAACCGAACGCAATATTAAACTGGATAAATCAAAACATATTGAACAACAACTGAAAGATGACGACTTAAAAAGTTGGGATGATATTGTCATTCGGATTAAGCAGCATTTAACCCCCGAATCGGTTTTGTTCCGCCACGCCATTCGTTTGTCGATTGTACTATTGATTGGCTATATTTTTGTGCAAGTCACCAATATTCAATATGGCTACTGGATTTTACTGACCGCCCTGTTTGTGATGCAGCCCAACTTTAACACCACCAAACGACGTTTACGTTTGCGTATTATTGGGACGTTGGCAGGGATTGTAGTCGGCTACACCATTTTATATTTTGTACCATCTGTAGAAGGACAATTACTGGTTTTAGTGATTAGTGGCATGTTGTTCTTTGAATTGCGTAGTAAACAATATGCACAAGCCACTGCTTTTATGACCATTTTGGCGCTGATGAACTTTAACCTAGAGGGTTTAGGCTATGCTGCAGCCGTACCACGTATGGTCGATACCTTAATTGGTTGTGCGCTAGCATGGTTTGGCGTGAGTTTTATCTTCCCCGATTGGAAATTCCGTCGTTTATCACGCACGATTCGCCGCTCACTCACCGCGCAATGTGGCTATTTGGCAGAAGTGATTGAACAATATAAAAATGGACGCAACAACGGTTTGAATTATCGTGTCGTGCGCCGTGCTGCTCATAATACCGATGCAGAAGTTGCTTCACTGATTTCAACACTCGCCACCGAACCTGATTTTGACCCCAATCAAAAAGCTCAAGCCTTTGAGTTCTTGTGTCTAAATCACACCTTTATTAGCTATATTGCTGCACTTGGTGCGCATCGTGACAAAATTGACGATCAGGAAGTCTTGCAACTGCTCGATCAAGCAATGGACGATATTCAAGGTGCTTTACTGAAAGATGAAACGCCAGATTTAAGTGTACACAACATGTTGCAAACCATTCGTCAGCGTTTAAGCCAAAACAAAGAAGAAGATCAAAAATCATTAATTATTTTGCAGCAATTATCTTTGATGATGAGTATCTTGCAACAATTAAGTCGCTTAAAACAAAGTTTAAGCCACGAACATGATCAGGACGCAACTGAACTGGCGTCTTTATAAACAATCCTGCAAACGGTCAGTGCCTACTTATTCGCCCTAAGCTGCACAAGTATTCACCGACCTTAGCATGATTTTGCGACAATATACTCACTGCATGACAGCAATTAATGCTAAACTTTTTATAGTTTTAAATTTGTTAGTTTCACTATGACCGCGAAAAGTTTATACGCCTATACCCTACAGCCTGTGATCTACGAAGTTTCTGAAGAAGAACAACGTCACGCACAACTGGTAATTTGGCGCAGTACCAATAAAATTGGCATGAAAGCATGGATTATTATGGGTGTGATTGTTGCCCTTTCCATTTTAGGCATTCTGCTATTAAAAAATTATTCGACAATTTTCTGCTGGGTTGCCATTGTCTGTGTGGTGCTCTACCTGCTGGTGCGTAAATACGGCTTGGAATGGTACGTTAAGCGAAAAATGAATGAATTTCCTGTTCAAGAAATTAAAGGGATTCGTTTAGGCGTACAGCCGCACGGTATCGTGATGCGTCAGCAAATGGGCGCTCAAGAAGGCGTGGGTGCAATTGGCTGGAAAGATGTGTATGAATGGTACAATACCCCTGAGTTTATCTTGATGAACTTCAAAGTAAAAGGTCAGCAAGGTGCTTATATTCTGCCTAAGCGTATGGACAGCAAGAACTTTTCGTTCAACACCATTCGCAAGCATTTGACTGAAGCTGCAGGCGAAGCCAAGCAAATCTAAATATCCCTATTTAAAAATAAACCTCTATCCCCTGTGATGGAGGTTTTTTTTGCTTAAAATTAAAACAATGAACGATAATGAGAATAAATAGCATTTGCATTAACTTCATCTCTGCATTATTCTGCATCACAATTCATACTCAACAACCAACGCTTATGCTGAAGAAAGCCTTTTTCCAAATTCACTGGTTCCTTGGTATTACTGCAGGACTGATCTTGTCACTCATGGGCGTGACAGGTGCGATTTATTCCTACGAACAAGAAATTCTAAAATGGATGAATCCGAACAGTTATCAGGTACAAGTTGAGCAGAAAGCCAAACTAAGCCCTGCAGAAATTTATCAACATTTTCAGCGTACCCAACCTGACTATAAAATTAATAGCATCACCGTTGCAAAAGACCCGGCTGCATCTTCAAGCATCAATATTGCGAAAGAAGGTGCAAAACGTGGACAAAATATCCTGATTAATCCTTACTCGGCAGCAGTGTTGCCTGAAATTCGGGGACGTGAATTTTTCCAGTTTATTCAGCAATTACACCGCAACTTAACCGTAGGGCCTATTGGTAAACAAATTACAGCCGCATGTACCCTCATGTTGTTGTTCTTTGTGTTAAGTGGCATTTACCTACGCTGGCCGAAACGCCATTCATTTAAACAATGGTTTGCGCTCAAACCTCAATTAAAAGGACGTAATTTTATTTGGGACTTACATGCCGTAGTGGGCACGTGGGTCGTGATTTTCTATCTAGTTTTGGCATGCACAGGACTGTATTGGTCGTATGAGTGGTGGCGCAATGGCATGTTTAAAGTCATGGGTGTGGAAAGACCACAAGCGCAATTGCAAGCAGATGGACGCAACAAACCTGTAAATTCAAATGCTCAAGCACTTCATCAGGCTGCGCAAACACAAACTGTAGGACGCCGCGCAAACACTACAAAACCAGCCAAGCAGAATACGCTGGATCAGGCACAAATCAATCTGGCATTGACGAAGGCATGGCAACATTTCCCGCAGCAATTGGGGCAGGATTATTCCAGTATCACTTTTAATGTGCCTAAACACGCCAATAGTGAAATTGAAATTAACTTTGTCGATGTCATTCCACAACATGAACGTGCCCGCAATAACGCAACTTTTGATTATCAACAAGCACGTATTACTCAACTTGAATTATATGTAGACAAACGGCTTAATGAAAAAATCATGAGCAGTATGCTGCCTGTGCATCGCGGTAGTTTCTTTGGGCCTGTTTATCAATTTTTAGCCATGCTTTCTGCATTGATGATGCCGCTGTTTTTCGTCACAGGTTGGATGCTGTATTTAAAACGTCGTAAACAAAAGCGTTTGACTCTTGCTGCACGTCAAAACCAGACTCAATTTCAGATCGACCCAAATGCTGCACACTGGCTCATTGTCTATGCCAGCCAAACAGGTACTGCCGAACAATTGGCATGGCGCACCGCTACTAGTCTGCAAGAAGCACATCAGCCTGTCACAGTCAAAGCCCTGCAACATCTCAGCCTTGAAGATCTTAAAAACACCACCCAACTGTTATGTATTGCTAGCACTTATGGCACAGGTGATGCACCCGATTTGACCTCAAGTTTTGTGAAAAAAATCCTACCGCAAACCTGTGACCTGAGTCATTTGCGTTATGCAGTACTGGCTTTAGGTTCACGTGAATATGCAGATCATTACTGCCGTTTTGGACATACGATTGCTGCATGGCTGCAACGTAATCAAGCACATGCCTTGTTCAATACCATTGAGGTAAATAATGCCAATCCTGCAGACATACAGCGTTGGAATCAGGCTTTGGTACAGGTCACACAACTTGACTTACCAAGTATGCATATCGAAAAAACTTTTGATACATGGACCTTACAGCAACGTGACTTGCTAAATCCCAACAGTTTAGGCGCACCCGCCTTCAATATTGAACTGTTAGCACAACATGATGTGCATTGGTCTGCAGGTGATATTGCAGAAATTCAGCCTGAAAACAGCACTGCACGGATTCACGCCTTTTTAAAACAGCATCAACTCGATGCCAATACAATTCTTGCTAATGGTCAGCAAACCTTAGTACAAGCTTTGGCAGATAAAGACCTCACCGCGCCAATTCAGACATTTAAAACTGCGGATGAATTATTGGCACAACTTTCACCCTTGCCTAGTCGTGAATATTCAATTGCCAGTATTCCTTCACAACAGGTTTTAAGACTTGTGGTGCGTCAAAAATTCGATGCTCAAGGCGAGCTTGGCTTAGGTTCAGGATGGTTAACTGCACATGCTGCACTTGGGCAAAATATCGCATTACGCATTCGCAATAATCCATCTTTCCATTTAATTGATGATGACCGCCCAATTATTTGTATTGGCAACGGTACAGGGCTTGCAGGATTAATGAGCTTATTGCATGCACGTACCCGCCTGAATTACACCCAAAACTGGTTGTTTTTTGGTGAACGTCAGCAAGCGCACGATTACTTTTATCAGCACACCATCGAGGCTTGGCAAAGCACAGGTATGCTACAACGCCTTGATTTGGCCTTTTCCCGTGATCAAGCCGAAAAAGTCTATGTACACCATAAGTTACGCGAACAGGCTGAAGAATTAAAACGCTGGATTGAACAAAATGCCGTGATTTATGTCTGCGGTAGCATTCAAGGCATGGCCAGTGATGTCGACCAAGCCTTAAAAGATATTTTGGGTGAGACTCAACTGGAACAATTACGTCAGCAAGGACGTTATCGCCGAGATGTGTATTAGGATTTGTTGACACTTTTTAAATGGCTTGCGCTGTAGCTCTATAGCTAAAACTTGGCAATTCACCCAAGTTTTATCCATAGCCTCAGCCGAAACATAATTCAGTTGAGGCAAAATTTTTCAGCAGCTTCGGCTATACTGTTTGTACAGCATCACAGTACAATAAAATTATGCAAGGCATGCAAGCAAGTCACGTACAAACACAATTTAGTCTATTTAAAAGAATATTGAGTAGCCTAATTGGATTAATTTTAGTATTGGATGGTGCCTATCTCATCAGCTTAAAGAAAATTCATTTCGGCACCGTTTTACCTGTTTTAATAGGCATGATGCTGCTGTGTTATGCCATTTTCTATACTTGGATTCAAAGCTACTTAAAACAACATACACGCTTAGATTGGCTGTGGAAATTCGGTTGGGGCGTATTTTGGCTGTGGTGCATCAGCCTGCTGATCTTTTTTACTTATATTCATTTCAGTACACAGCAGCAAAATACTGTAACCAACAATGCTAAAGTGGTGATTGTACTCGGCAGTGGCATTGAAAATGGACAACCATCGCCCACGCTCGCCAAACGACTGGATACTGCAGCCGCGTATGCCTTGGAGCATCCACAAAGTTATTTAATAGTCAGTGGTGGCCCTGCTTTTGCGGAACAACTCACCGAAGCGCAGGTGATGTCCAACTATTTGCAACAACGTTATGCAATTGCAGCATCACACATTATCTTGGAAACCCAAAGCACCAGTACGGCACTTAATTTGAAAAACAGTCAGCCCTTGCTGCATACATTAGGCACAGATAAAACCCAACCGATTATAATTGTCACCAGCGACTTTCACACACCACGTGCAGCAGCCATTGCCAAACGACAAGGATACACACAGTTCAGCATGCTCAGTGCAACGACACCACTCTATACCCGCTATAACGCATGGTTACGCGAGTATTTTGCTTATATCAGTGGTTGGCTGCTGAATGAGTATTAAAAATAAAATCTAGCAAGCAGATCGCTTAATTCAAACGTATCGAGCGTGGTAAAGGAATTTGCATATCTTTAAAAAATTCAGGTTTTTGCATATACACCTGATACAAATAATTTTTTAGATCAAGCAATAACTTTTCAGGGGCAACCAATACATTCTGCCCTTCTGGGCTTAGATTCATCGAAATATTGGTGGCTTCCTGACGTAAAAATGGAATCACTTTTTCAATAAAATCTTTCAGTGAAATTTCTTCGACTTGATAATTGGCCCAATTGTCTTTAATTAACAGTTTTGCCAGACTTTTATTTTGCCACATTGCAAAAGCACGTTGCCCTGTAGGCGTGGCACAGAGCGCCCAGCCATCTTCATACAATGCAAAAACATGCCCCTGAGACACAATGGTTTCAATAAATTGCTTGTAAATATCTTGTGCATTATAAGTTTGCGTTGCTTGCTTAGATGCAGCTTTACGTTGATAAGGATTTCGCATAAGTCACGGATATTAGTATTATTATTAAATAAAAATTTTAGGCGAATTTATTGCAATACGCAAGTAATATAAGATAAAGGAGGATGAAAGGATATGGTGGGCGCTGACGGGATCGAACCGCCGACATTCTGCTTGTAAGGCAGACGCTCTACCAACTGAGCTAAGCGCCCTGAAGATTAAAAAATAACATCGTTATTTTTTATGATGCAAGACAAGCAAAGAACGTCGTCTTGAACTTTGAAATACATTTTTCAGATCAGGGAATGAAAAATGGCGCAGCGGACGGGGCTCGAACCCGCGACCCCCGGCGTGACAGGCCGGTATTCTAACCAACTGAACTACCGCTGCAACGGTAATTGCGTAAGCAATTAAGGTCTTTTTTGTATGTATGCCAAGCATAAATACTAAAATATGGTGGGCGCTGACGGGATCGAACCGCCGACATTCTGCTTGTAAGGCAGACGCTCTACCAACTGAGCTAAGCGCCCTTAACGTCTTTATCGTTTGTGAGGTGCATTATAGAGAATCTTTACCGCCTGTCAAACGCTTTTCGGCTTGTTTTCAGTTTTTTGTGACTGAGTGATTAAAAAATAGGTGATCCGCTATAAAAACAAACAAATTCTGCAAGTTATTTTAGTTTTCAAGCAAAATTAATGTGCTTTTCAACTTGTTAGCTCTGCAATCTATCTGCTCAATATGTTGGTTTTTTATGTTGTGATAGATACAACTTTATTCAATTGACTCGCACCATCAACCAAGCAAACCTAAGCTATTTAAATCTAGCTTGTGTTCAGAAATATAAACCAAGGCTTTTTCTGGAATCAGTTCATACAATTCTAAAATATCGTGGTTACGCATCCGAATACAGCCATGCGATGCAGGAATTCCCATCGGCTCTGTATCTGGTGTGCCATGTATATAAATATAACGCTGAAAAGTATCGCAGCCGATGCCTTGATTAAAACCTTCTTGCAAACCACTGAGCCATAAAATGCGGCTTAAAATCCAGTCTCGTTCAGGAAATTGTTCAGCTAAATCTAAATTGTAAATTTCCCCTGTCGGTTGACGTGCAATGAACACTGCATTTTCAGGTTCATTTTCACCAAACTTTAAAGCGACTTCATGCCAGCCACGTGGTGTTTTACCACTATTTTCAGTTTCACCAATGCCATTCACACCACTCGAGATGACGTAGAGTTTCTGATGCTTCGGCAAATATAAAGTTTGCTCGGCTAAATCAATCAAAATATCTGCTTGTGTGTATAAAAAAGACATTGCGCTACCCTATTCTTCTTCTTTCGTGGGCGGCTGTGGTTCAGGACGTAACCACAACCAAATACACACCACCAACATGGTGGTATTGGTAAAAATTTTGACCGCAACGGGCGCAGTTGTGAACAGCATGATCACGGCACTAATACTCATCATGATCGTTGCAAACCATTTGGCTTTACGCGGTACAGTACCATTGGCGCGCCAATCTCTGAGTGTACTGCCATATTTAGGATGATTCAGTAACCAGTTGTCCATTTGCGGCCAACCGCGTGACGATGCCCAAGCTGCTAAAATCAAAAAAACTGTAGTAGGCATACCCGGCAACAATGCACCAATAAAGCCAAGGATGACAAAGATCACCACTAAACTTCGCCATAACAAGCTTTGCATACCACTGTCCTAAACTACGAATTGCGGTAGTATAAAGCGTTTTTTAATTTTCCGTTGTAATTCTGCATTTTTCAGCATGGATTCATAATGATTGAGTTGTATCAACCCGAACTTCTGCCCGAAGTATGGCTGACCTACAAAACCCCGCTTATCCGTCAGTTGGCTTTTAGTGTGGCAAGTCCGAATATTTTATGTGCTGTGCCTGAGCAATTGCCCATTCAACATACTTTTGAATTCCATTCAGATACTTTTTGGCAGCAGCATTATCACGCTTATCAATCACGTTTAGCCTATTTAGATTCACATCCCGAAGCGGTGTACGATTTTTTAAATCAACTGAAAAGTACCCGTTTAGGCTTACGCTTTGAAATGTTGATGTGGTTTTGGCTGCGTGATCGTGACTATCATCCCTTCGAATTATTGGGGCACAGTATTCAAATTATTGATGGTGCTAAAACTGTGGGTGAACTGGATTTTTTACTGCACAACCATGACACGCAGCAGGTTGAACACTGGGAAGTCGCATTAAAATACTACTTAGCCGAAGCGGATTGCTCTTTGGCACACTGGTATGGTTTAAACCGCTCCGATACTTTAGCGCGTAAACTGAATCATTTTAGTCAAAAGCAATTTCAATTTAAGCAAGCCTTGGATGTGCCGATTCAACGCCGTTTTGCTGTACTCAAAGGACAATTGTATTTCGCCATACATCACTTGGCACAATCATCTACAACCCTTGTGCCATACTGGGTTAATCGCGCTCGTCGTTTAGGTCTTTGGGGGAGTGATATTCCTGCCCAAGCAGAACGGTTTTATCGCCTGCAACGTCATGAATGGATTTGTCAAAATGCTCAAGCCAGTAGCCTACCGAATCAATGGTGGGGCGATGGTTTGTATTATCAAGAGGCACATTCACAATTTTATATGTATCGCGCTGCACCGCTGATTAACTATCCCCCTTTAACACGCTGAATAACTGTTTCAACATTTTATTACGTAAGCACCATAAAAGTTGCCTATTTATTATTCTGTTTATTTCCTAAGCTAAAAAACACATCAAAATAATCTATCTAGAGCATATTGGAGATGATCATGAAAAAAATTCTAGCGACTTCACTACTATTAGCCTTTGTTTTAACGGGTTGTAATACAATTAAAGGCGTGGGCGAAGACGTGTCTTCTGCAGGTCATGCGGTGAGTAATACTGCTGAAAAAACCCAACAAGAAATTCGCAAATAATTCTGAGTATTTCAGGAATATCTTCACAAAAACTACAAAAAACCTTGTTCTCGGACAAGGTTTTTTCACGCTAAAATTTCACTTTTGTTGCATTATTCCCCTATTATTAGCACTTACTCTTGATAAACGTCTGAAACTCTCATGACCTCTTCTGCTACTCTGGATTTAAGCCTTCAGCTTTTACGCCAACCGTCTGTCACTCCTGTCGATCACAACTGTCAAAACCTCATGGCAGAACGCTTAGAAAAAATTGGATTTAAGATTGAATCTATGCGTTTTGACGATGTAGATAACCTCTGGGCGCGTAAAGGTACAGAAGCACCTGTCTTTTGCTTTGCAGGTCATACCGATGTTGTACCAACTGGCAATTTAAACGCATGGAATACCGATCCATTCGTACCTGAAATTCGTGATGGCAAACTTTATGGTCGTGGCAGTGCCGACATGAAAACCGCATTGGCAGCCATGGTGGTTGCCTCTGAACGCTTTGTCGCCAAACATCCTGATCACAAAGGTTCAATTGCCTTTTTAATCACCTCAGATGAAGAAGGGCCATCCATTAACGGCACCGTCAAAGTCGTTGAAACATTGGAAGCTCGTCAGGAAAAAATGACTTGGTGTTTGGTCGGTGAACCTTCAAGTACGCATAAACTTGGCGATATTATTAAAAATGGGCGTCGTGGTTCACTGAATGGAGTCTTGACTGTAAAAGGTAAACAAGGTCATGTGGCTTATCCACACTTAGCAATTAACCCGATTCATACCGCGTCTAAAGCAATTGCGGAACTGTGTGAAACGGTATGGGATTATGGCAATGAATATTTCCCAGCCACCTCATTTCAAATTTCAAATATTCAAGCAGGGACAGGTGCAACCAATGTTGTCCCTGGCAACATGACCGTGACCTTTAACTTCCGTTATTCGACTGAAGTGACTGCAGATGAACTAAAAGCACGTGTGTTGCAAATTTTAGATCACCATCAAGTGGATTATGATATTGAGTGGACACTTTCAGGTTTGCCATTTTTAACCCCTGTGGGTGAATTGGTCAATGCTGCACGTCAGGCCATTCGCAATGTCACAGGTGTTGAAACAGAATTATCTACCAGTGGCGGCACTTCTGATGGTCGCTTTATTGCGCCGACAGGTGCACAAGTGTTGGAGTTAGGCGTACTCAATGCCACCATTCACCAAATTAACGAGCATGTTGATGTGGCTGATTTAGAGCCATTGGCAGAAATTTATGAACAGATTTTGGAAGGATTACTAACTTAAATCCAATAAGATTAGTTGCATGAAGCAGAAAAGGAACTCTATTTGAGTTCCTTTTCTATTTTACAACGGAGAAAATTGCGTTTAGATCGTCAAATTTTCTTGAATGTATTGCAAATTAGGCACATGAAAGACCTGCTCACCCATACGGACATATTGGAATACCGCAGGATCAGTCGTGGTTTGCTGGTCATCATCTACCACTTCAGAAATACGCAAGCGCAGGGTTTTAGGCATTTCATTGCACATCAAAGCAAAACGCTGCTCCATTTCATCGCCTTCAATAACCAGTGCCACGCCCATTTTTTTCTCTGGGTCATTGACCGCATAAACAGGCAATTGCGATTCGTGCCATTCCACAGTTTTAACTTGAGTGGCGTTATCCAGCGCTGACAACACAATATTTTGAGGTATCAGCATTGGTTGTTTACCATGACATTCAACAATATAAGCATCAATAAAACCGGTAGATACGGTAATTAAATGTTGCAGCTCTTGCTGACTGATTTGCCCGAGTAAATTTGGACTATTCGTCTGACTCATCGTTTACCCCTGACTAACTGCTAATAATTGTTCAATATTGGCAAGCAATTCTGCCTCTTGGAACGGTTTACCCATGTAGTGCGTCACACCCAAGCTAAACGCTCGTTCGCGGTGTTTTTCACCTGTACGTGACGTAATCATGATGATCGGCAGATTGCTATGCATGTCGTGGTGGCGTACAAGGTTAGTCACCTCAAAACCATCCATACGTGGCATTTCAATATCCAGTAACATCAAGTCAGGTTTGACGTTTTCAAGCTGCTCCATGGCATCGACACCATCTTTGGCAGTCACGATGTCATAACCTTGACGCTCAAGCAGACGTGAAGTTACTTTACGTACGGTGACTGAGTCATCCACAATCATAATTAAGCGGCGTGTATCACGACGTTGGCTATCACGTTGATCGCTGGCTTGTTTAGTACGTTGCGTTGCAAGAATTTGACGGGCAATGTTCTGACCATCCAGAATCAAACAAACTTGACCATCACCCAAAATAGTTGCGCCTGCAATTGCACCAATGCTTGAGAACTGTTGTCCAATTGGTTTCACAACAATTTGACCACGCGAACCAATCAACTGATCGACTAGTAAAGCAATGGTTTGACCTGTGCTGCCTTTAATTAACAGAACAGGTAGTGAATGACCCACATGGCTTAAACGCGGTAATGGCTGATTGCCAACGAACTCAGATAAGTAACGTAACTTGTAGTTCTGGTTGTCAATTTGGAAGAAATCTTCATTGCTGTTGAAGTAAGATTCCAAAGTGGTTGGTGCAATACGTACAATACGGTCAATTTGCGCCAACGGTACAGCAAATTGTTGATCACCAACTTTAACCATTAAGGCATCGGATACCGCAACCGTCGTTGGTACACGAATACTAAAGGTTGTGCCTTGACCTAATGTTGAATCTACAGAAACGTGACCGCCGAGCGCCTTAATCTCACTTTGCACCACGTCTAAACCAACGCCACGACCTGAAATTTGTGTAACCGATTGTGCTGTTGTAAAGCCTGGGTGGAAAATGTATTGCAGAATTTCGTTTTTATCTAAATTCTGATCGGCTTTGATTAAACCTAAGCTCAATGCTTTTTCTTTAATCTTGGCATCATCAATACCCTTACCATCATCCACAAAAGTCACCACAACATCTGTGCCTTGACGGGTAATGTTCAGTTCAATTTTACCAACTTCAGGTTTATTGGCTGCAGCACGTTGTGCAGGGTCTTCAATCCCATGGTCGACCGCGTTGCGCAGCATGTGTTCAAACGGTGTCACCAAACGCTCTAGAATGGTACGGTCTAATTCACCTTCAGTGTTATAAACCACCAGTTCTGTCGGACGGTTTAAGGTCGATGAAGTCTGACGCACAATACGTTGTAAACGTGGCAATAAACGTGAGAATGGTACTAGGCGTGTACGCATCAAGCTTTCTTGAATTTCAGCCTGAATACGTGATTGTTGTAATAACAAACCTTCGGCATCACGAATTTTTTCAGCCAAGGTGCTCTTAAAGTCCACCAAGTCCGATGCAGATTCCGCCAGAGATTTAGACAACTGATTCAACGATGAATATTGGTCCATCTCTAATGGGTCAAAGTCTGCATAACGTGAGTTTTCAGAACCATGCTTGGCAATAATTTGCGATTCCAGCTCGCCTTCCATTCGACGTAACTGATCGGCAAGACGTTTAATCGCCAATTCCATCTCATTCAACGTACCGCCTAGTTGCCCAAGCTCCATTTCAATACGTGAACGGTTAATCGAGTTCTCGCCTGACAAGTCAATCATCTTCTCGACTAAATCGGCAGAGATACGAATCATCTCATTGCTATTATCCAGCTGTGTGGTTTCACCCCACTCACCCGACATTGCAGGCGGCTCTGTACCATCACCCTGAACAAACTCATAACTACGGCTTGGCGATAACAAGTCGGTATGCGTTAAACGCTCGGGCAATTGCGCAGATACATCTACAAACTGCATCGCCGACAAGCTAGATTTTAAGCTGTCATAATTGCTGTAATCTGCTTTGAAGAGTGCATCACGCAACCATGCCAACGTGGTTTGCAACAAGGCATCATAAACATTTGAGTTAAATTGATGCACAGCAAACTGTTCAAAGGCACTTTCAAGTTGATAGGCAATTTGCGCAACAGGCTCAATTTCAGCCATACGTGCACCGCCTTTTAAGCTGTGTGCCGCACGTTGTAATTGAAGCAAGATACTACGGTCACTACGCTGTTCAAACCATTGTTTCAAACGCTGATCTGCAGCATCCAAAATTTCTTCCGCTTCTTCTCGGAAAGTTTCAACCACAATTGAATGTAATTGCTCATCTTCAGATTCAGCACTTGCTTCAAGACTTACAGTTTCTGTGATCGGCTCAAATGCCGCAGCAGCGGTGTCTTCAAAATGTGCATCATCAGCAATAACTGCGTCATCTTCAGCTAAATCTGCAGTTGTATCTTGCAACGCTTCTACCGCCAACTCAGGCTGTGCATCAACCTCTTCTACTGCCTCAATAGTCTGTTCAGGCTGCGCTGCGGTTGTCGCACCTGCGACTGACGCATCTGCATCGCCTTGTGCCAAGCTAACAATGTTGCCTAAAATCGCAATTGACTCTGGTGCTGCATAGTCCACACGCTCATCACGAATGGTCTGAATACGGTCTGCAATATCATCTTGCACCAAACGAATAATTTGAATTAACGCAGGTGAAACAACAATTTGGTTGTTAATGATACGCTCGTAAATCGACTCAAGGTTGTGTGCAATTAAACCAATATGCGTCGCAGAAATCATATTTGCGCCACCTTTCAAAGTGTGCAAATAACGCATTAAGTTATTTAATGCCGAAGTGTCACTGGCGTCTTTTGACCAAGTATTGACATCTTCATCCATACCCACCAAAAGCTCTTCTGCTTCTTCCAAGAAGATATCCAGCAAGTCAGGATCGAAGTCTTTATTGGCATCATCGGCATGTATGTTTTGTTGATCTGATGCAATACGTTCTGACAATTGCGCCAAATTCACTGTGCCCGAATTTTCGCTAGCAACTGCAGCAGGCACAGCTTCAGGTTCTGCAACAACTGTTGTTTCTACAGCATTGTCGCTCACTGATGTTTCAGCATCTTCAAGTGCAATTGCATCAATGTCTTGCTGCACAAATGCAGTTAAGTCATTTAAGGTTTTCTGAATGTCTTCTGTAACCGTAACACGCTGTCCCGCAGCCAAGGTATCGAATAAATGAATAAACTCTTGGTGCGCCTGTGCAAATAACTCATAACCATATTCAGAGTTAAGCAAGATTGGCTTGGCTAAAACACTGTCGTAAGCGGCTTTAAGTTCTTCGGTAAATTGATGGATACCCACAGACGCACGGTTATCGGTATGCTCTACCAATAATTGTGCTTGTGCGCTGAGTTCTTCTAAATAGCTTGGGAATTGCGCTTGCGCCAATTTATCAAATTCAAATTCGGCATCAAGTAAACGATCAATATTCAGTTCGATTAGCTTCGATACTAAACCTTGAGGATTAGAGTCTTCTGTATCGCTGGTGCTAAAGCCGTAGCTATCCCATGCTTTATTAAAAGTTGCATAGATTACATCTAAACCATCACAGTGACCTTGACGAAGTACATGCAGATAATCCCGGACAAATTCTGCATATTGCACCAACAGCGCAGTTTCTTTTGATGTAGATTCAATTTCATCTTGTACAAACGCCTTAAACAAGTTTTCAACTTTAGAACTGGCTTGAAAAACTTGATCAATTTGCGCCATAGACGAACTGCCGCGCAGTGTATGTAATGCACGGATTAAGCCATTATAGTCTTGTGAGTAAATCTGATCTTGTGCCAAGAACTGATCAATGGTCGCTAAATGCTCTTCAGCTTCTTCTACAAAAATAGCCAGAGTTTCAGCCAATAGACTCGCATCAGCAGCCTCTTCTTGTGCAACTTCTGTCTGCGGCATTTCTTCAGCAGTCATTACATCTTCTGATGATTCAACTGCTGCGACAGCTGCTGTTTCAACTGCAGCATCCGTCAATTCTAGTCCTGTCGGCATATCAGTGGCAGTCAGTTGATCTGCTAAAACCAGCAACTCTTCCAATGCAGGTTCAGGACTTTGGTTTTGCTGTAATTGTTGTCCTAAAAGCACCAATGGGCGTAAATCAAGATCAATTAAACCGACTTGCTTAAAAATTGGATAAAGCTTGTATTGATAAATATTTAAAACAGTTTTTGCGTATTTTTGAATATCAGTATTGAGTGTTACCGCACCCGAAAGCACACGGTTTAAAGTATCTTCAACCGTCCATGCCAATTCGCCCGCAGACTTCGCACCCACCATGCGACCCGAGCCTTTTAAAGTGTGAAAGTGACGACGAATAGTCACTAAAGTTTCTTGATCTGTTGGGTTAGCAAACCAAGTAGTAAATAATGGATTTAATTCTTCGAAGATTTCTTCAATTTCTTCGACAAAAATTTCAAGAATTTCCGCATCTTGCTCAAGATAACTATCTTCAGGAAGCGTCATTGTTTCGACTAAATTTTTTAATATTTCTTTCATAGCTAAGGCTTCTTACGTTTTCAGCACCAAAAGGCACTTCAACTTAATTGTAACCATCCTGAATGCCCCTAACCCAAAAGTTAAGTTCATCTTTGCGATGCTTTATCTCTGAATGATGGTGTACCCATAACTGTGTATAGGTACACCTTTCCCCAAGCTGGAATCCCGCTTATTCAGGTAGTTTAAAGTCAGTTACAGATTCACGTAATGATTCTGCCATGTTGGCCAACTCAGATACCGAACGTGCAGTATCGAAAGTTGCACTGGTCGTTTGCGAGGTAATTTCCTGTACAACGTTCATCGTGGTTGCAATGTGACCTGCAGAAGCAGACTGAAGTTTTGCAGCGTCCGAAATGTTAGAAATCAATTTCGCAAGGTTGGTTGATACCGTTTGAATTTCATCCAGTGCAACACCCGCATCCTTAGATAAGTTCGCACCACGTACAACTTCCGATGTGGTTTGTTCCATCGAAATTACGGCTTCGTTGGTATCAGTCTGAATGGTTTTAACCAGTGTTTCAATCTGTTTAGTTGCAGATGCTGAACGTTCCGCTAGACGCTGTACCTCGTCGGCTACGACTGCGAAACCACGACCTGCTTCACCCGCCATAGACGCCTGAATTGCTGCGTTTAATGCCAAAATGTTAGTTTGGTCGGCAATATCGTTAATCAAGGCAACGATGTTACCAATCTCTTGTGAAGATTCACCCAAACGCTTAATACGCTTAGAGGTTTCTTGAATCTGCTCACGAATGATATCCATACCTTCAATTGAACGGTTTACAACGTCTGCACCATTCGATGCAATATGTACTGAACGTTCTGCTACCGCTGCTGATTCTTCAGCGTTGGCAGATACTTGGTCAATTGACATTGCCATTTCGTTAATTGCGGCAGATGCACCTGCAATTTCTTGCGCCTGATGCTCAGATGCTTCAGCAAGCTGGTTGGTAATGTTCTGTGTGGTTGCCGTATATTGTGCAACTTCGTGCGATGTTTCGTGAATACGCGATACAAGGTCACGTAATTGGTCAATTGCGAAGTTAATCGAGTCGGCAATGGCACCCGTGAAGTCTTCCGATACTGTTGCGTATGAACGTAAGTCACCATCTGCAAGGTCGGCAATCTCATCGAGTAACCGTAAAATCGCGTTCTGGTTACGGTCATATTCATCTTGTAGACGAACCACGCGAGCTTTATCGACTTCACCACGTAAGCTTAAGAGTTTGAATACACAGAATAAGAACGCAAGTAATGCTACAATTAAGCCAATTGCAGGAATTGCAATAGACCAACCTGAACTGCCAGACAATTTATTTAAATTGGTTAAAAGTTTATCTGACTGATCGAAAATAGAAGATGATGCCTGACGTACTTTTACAATTTGCGTCGAGTTACTTAAAACCGTTGCAGCAGCAGATTTCAATACATCTTCATATTCTGCTTGAATGCCTTCTAATGAACTACGTAAATCTTCTTGAGTAATACGTTGTACACCTAGTTCTGCACTACCATTTAACTGCGCTGCCAAATAAGCACCAAAAGTTTCGGTATCGGCACTAAAGTCATCTGCAGATTCACGTGAACTATCTGTACCTGTTAATACAGAACTGATTGAACGTAAAATACGTTCTGCAATGAATACTTGGTTCTTTGCAATGACCACCTGGCTACTTGGCATGTCTTGACGTGCCATTTGATCAACCATCAAGTTATATTCAGCCTGAATACCCGGAATGGTTTCAGCAATTGCAATGTTGGTGTCATAGAGTTGGTTAATGATTTTTTGTTGTGAAGCAATCAAATCAATATTTTCAGAAACCGATTTCCACTGTGTTTCTACTTCACGCAAGGTATCCGTATTTGGGTGAATATCTTTCACTGTTTCTAAGTTTGCAGCAAAGGCTTTTTGTGAATCTGTTAAGTTTTTAATAGATTCAGGCGTACCTGATGCAGTCGCTTCAGTTGCTTGACGTGAAATGGTTTGTGACAACAGACGTAAATCACCCAAACTACGGGTAAAATCGTTATTACGCGGCACGCTATAAAAAAGGTATAACAACAGGAAAAGCGATAAGATGATACAAAAAGCTGCGCCTAAAATAAGTGGCTTAGATTTTTCTGTTTCGCCAAATACACTCGCAAACTCTTCTGTTCGCGCCTGTAATTTTGCAAAAAAACCTGGACCACTTGCTTTACGGACAGTTTCTTCGCCTGAATTTTTCTTTTTAAGTTTAAAGCCCATGCAGCTTCTCCCCGATTGACGCCTTCATTTTTTAGGTGCGCGATAGTTAATTTATAAATTTTATAGATGCGTTCATGTATTTTGGGTTTTGCAATAAACGACTAAATAAGAAAACATGCCATTGTTGGTTATATTGGTGAAAATAGCCCTGACAATATTCTTGTAAATTACTATCTAAATCATTGTGTTTAGAAAAGAAACTTTTCTTATTAAAGTGCTGTATACCCAAAACTTGATCTACAACTAAACCGACATAATGGTCATTATGACTAATACACATTACTTTTTGAGTAGGTGAATATTGGCTGCTTTGCCCAGAAACATAATGTGCCAAATCTGAAACTGAAAGTAATCTTCCGCGAATATTCGCTAGACCTACTACCCAAGGTTGGGTATTTGGTACGGGCGTATATTTCGGTGGATAAATAACCTCAGAAACTTCTCCTAATGGAGCAACGAAATATTGCCCCATCATCTCAAAAGCAATGCCTGACCAGCGGTTTACCTCATTTTCGGTACTAACGTAGTTTTTGTTTCCACGTTTAGATAACCGAAGTAATTCAATAAAACCATTTGCAGCCATAGTTTATCCTGCATTAAGGTGTTGATTAATCACATCAATTAATTGTTTTTCATCAACAGGCTTAGTTAAATAATCGCTCGCACCTTGGCGTTTCCCCCAAACACGATCGGTTGCCTGATCTTTGGTACTCACAATTACAATTGGAATGTGTTTAGTGGTATCACCACGCGAAATTTGACGTGTTGCCTGAAAGCCATTCACGCCTGGCATAACCACATCCATTAATACTAAATCTGGTAATTCAGCTTGCGCCATGGTCACGCCATCTGCACCATTCGCTGCTTCAATGACTTCAAAACCATGCTTGGTCAAGATTTCTCTGAAGCGGAATGTTTCTGTAGGTGAATCATCTACAATAAGAATACGAGCCATTATTTTCCCCAATAAATCTAACTAACTAATAATTATGCTGTCACGTGGTTACGAATGGCGTTTAATAATTCATCTTTACTAAATGGTTTAGTCAGATACTCATCAGAACCTACTACACGTCCTTTGGCTTGGTCAAATAAACCATCTTTACTTGATAGCATAATGACAGGAATGTTTTGGTAGTTTTGCGAGTTTTTAATTAAGGCACACGTTTGGTAACCATCTAGGCGTGGCATCATAATATCTACGAATACGATATCTGGATTTGATTCGGCAATTTTGGATAAAGCTTCAAATCCATCAACTGCGGTAACCACTTCACAACCTTCACGCTGTAGAAGTGTTTCAGCTGTACGGCGAATGGTTTTTGAATCATCAATCACCATGACTTTTAGATTTTGGAATTTATCGTCCATTCAATGACCCTTCCCATTTTTGTTTGTACAAGCAACTGAGTAGAAAAATTTTACACATTGATCGTATTTTTAACATATCTTTACTTGTAGTTTCAATGAACATATTTAGTGTAAAGCTACACTTTTACACCATTATCACCAAACCGCTCACACTTTCGTGTGACCATTGATATTTTTTTATCGGTTGTATTTTTTTAATTCCTAATTTTGATCTAATATAACACTATATTACGTTTAATTTAAGTAATTTAGTCAACTTTATTGTGGGGGACAACGTGAGCACTTTTTTTGCAAAATCACTCGCTGTAAAATTAAAACAAAATAAGCAGTCACTCAAATTGGGCATGCTTGCGTTACTGCTATTGCCCTCTGCCCCACTCATGGCTGACAGCCAGAACAAAGCGGTGTGGTATCGCTATTATGATCAACATGGCGTTGCAAATATTAGTAGTAATGTGACACCTAATCATATTCGTCATGGCTATGAAGCATTAGACCGTAACATGCAAGTGATTCAGCGCGCACGTCCATACAACACTGAAATGGATATTAAAAAAGCCCCACAACGTGCTGCTCAAGCGTATCAAATGGAATCTGATCAGCGTTTAAAAAAAGCCTATACCAATAGTCAAACCGCAATCACTAAACGTAATAACGCTTTAGCGCATATTAAAAAGCAAATTATTTTCCAACAAGAACAACTCAAACAGCTGCAAAATGACCGTATTACTTTTAAACGTCAAGAAATGGAGTATTTACGCAAGGTCAAACCTGTGCCTGCACAACTAAAAACCAATTTGGACAATAACTTAAAAAACATCGAGCTTAAAAAAGATATGATTCAATCTTTACAAACAAGCTATCGAAATACACAAGCAGAATACGACAGAATTATTACTCGCTTAAAAGCACTTGAATAGTTGATTTGAATTACCTTGTCATTTTGGCAATCAATAAGGACAAATATGCATGCACATTGCACAGCGTATCGCCGTTAGGTTTCATCGGCAGTATTTACCTATTTTTCGTATTGGTACTATCGGATTATGTATTTTACTGAGTGCCTGCCAAAAACCAGAAACTGAAAATAAAACAATAGTATCAGAAAAAATTGAACTTATTCAGCAAGATTTAGTGTCACCCCAACAAGGCAGTGCCATTAGTAAAACTGCCTTTACAGGCACAGTACGTGCAGTCAATCAAAGCAGTATTCAAGCACAGGTGACTGCCACAGCAACTTCAGTCTATGTCAAAGTGGGCGATAGCGTACAACGTGGTCAAACCTTGCTACGCTTGAATAATCAGGATAATGCTGCGCGTTTGGCTCAAGCTCGTGCCAATTTAGCTGCAACGCAAGCTCAAGCCAACCAAACCCGAAACATGATGCAACGAAAAAAACGATTGCTCGATCAGGGTTTTATTTCGCAAGTAGAATATGAGCAAAGTCAGCTAGATTACCGTGCACAAATGGAAAATGTACGCGCCCAACAAGCCAATGTTGATATCGCTTTAAAAGCCGATCAAGATGGCACAATTACCAGCCCTATTCATGGTGTCATTACACAACGTCAGGTTGAGCCTGGGCAAACTGTGGCTGCAGGACAAACCTTATTTGAAATCGTCGATCCGAACCAATTAGAAATTCAAGCAAAATTACCAAGCGAATTACAAGCCGCACTCAAAATTGGTCAAAAAATTGAATATCAACTTCAAGGCCAAGCAAACATATTTAATGCACAAATTAGCCGTGTTTCTCCTGTTGCAGATTTAGCCAGTCGTCAAATTGAGTTTTTCGCGACCCCGCTTGAGCGTCTTCCTTCTTTAAGTATTGGGGCATTTGTGGATGGTTATATTTTAGCGAAAAGCACCATTTCAGGGCAGATCATTCCACTCAATACCATTCACGATATCCAAAACAAACCTTATGTTTGGGTGATTCGAGATCGTAAAATTGCCCGTGTCGATATTACAGTTTTAGAACAACGCTACAGTGATAATACGGCTGTAATTCAAGGTTTACAGAACAATGATCTAGTGAGTCGAGTGGTGTTCAACCCCGATCAAATTCAGCAGCAGGTGATCATTCAAAATAACCCTCAATAAATTGAATTTCATCTCAATGCAGTAGTGCAGATGTCCAATAAATAAAAAATCAGGATCGTTGTTATGTGGTTTACCCGAGTTAGCGTCAAGTATCCCGTTTTTACCATCATGATGATGTTTTGTCTAATGGTGCTTGGCTTGGCTTCATGGCAACGTATGGGCGTGGAAGAATTTCCTGACGTCGATTTTCCATTTGTAGTGGTTTATACCAGTTATCCGGGTGCATCACCTGAAACAGTTGAATCTGAAATCACCAAGAAAATGGAAGATCAGATCAACACCATTTCTGGACTCAAACAACTGGTTTCACAATCCAGTGAAGGGTTATCTACTATTATTGCCGAGTTTAATTTAGATGTTCCTTCGGCAGTGGCGGCACAAGATGTACGCGATAAAATTTCGTCTGTCAGTGCAGGCTTTCGAGATGAAATTCAAGACCCTGTGGTGGAGCGCTACGACCCAACTGCCAATGCAGTCATGTCGATTGTGTTTGAATCCTCACAAATGTCTTTGCGTGATTTAAGTTCCTATTTAGATCAACAAGTTGTACCGCAACTGCGCACTGTGTCTGGTGTCGGAACTGTTAATTTATTGGGTGATGCACAGCGACAAATTCGGATTGAGGTAGATCCACAAAAGTTAATGAGTTTTGGCTTAGGTGTAGATCAGGTCATCAACACGCTCAAAGCTGAAAATATTGAAGTACCTGGCGGCACACTCAAACAAGCCAATAGTGAATTGGTGGTCGAAATCCAATCCAAAGTCATTCATCCTCTGGCTTTTGGCGATTTAATTATTGCCAATAAAAATGGTGCGCCCATCTTTTTAAAACAAGTTGCCACAATTCAAGACAGTCAGGCAGAGCTGGAAACCAGTGCATTTTTAAATGGGCAAACTGCGGTTGCTGTCGATATCTTGCGTAGTTCAGACTCTAATGTTATTGAAGTGGTTGATAACACCTACAAAACCTTAGAACGTATTCAGACCCAACTACCTGTAGGCATGACTGCAAAGGTCGTGGTGGATTCTTCTAAAGGGATTCGTGGCAGTATCCGTGATGTAGCGCGCACCATTATTGAGGGTGCGATTCTGGCAGTCCTGATTGTACTGTTGTTTCTTGGTTCATTCCGTTCTACCGCCATTACAGGATTGACCCTGCCAATCGCCCTACTCGGCACACTCACCTTTATTTGGGCATTTGGCTTTACCATCAACATGATGACCTTACTGGCGCTCTCGCTCAGTATTGGCTTATTGATTGATGATGCAATTGTGGTACGTGAAAATATCGTGCGTCATGCAGATATGGGTAAAGACCATGTCACGGCTGCTTTGGATGGTACTAAAGAAATTGGCTTAGCAGTTTTAGCAACCACCTTAACCATTGTGGCGGTATTTTTACCTGTGGCATTTATGGGCGGCATTATCGGACGCTTTTTTTATCAATTTGGTGTCACCGTCAGTACTGCCGTGCTGATTTCCATGTTTGTCAGTTTTACGCTGGATCCAATGCTTTCTGCACACTGGGCAGAAAAACCAAATCCCAATAAAAAACCTGGACGGGTAAAACGCTTCTTAAACTGGATTTCTAACAAACTCGACAATTTAAGTCATCATTATGAAAAACTTTTAAAATTAGCACTACGATTTCGCGTTATTACCTTATTGATTGCAGTGGGCTCATTATTTGCAGCACTCGGATTATCCAAACTGATTGGTACGGAGTTTGTACCTGTACCCGACAAAGGTGAAATTCGGATTAAATTTGAAACACCTGTAGATGCCTCGCTTGAATATTCACAAGCAAAATTAAAACAAGTAGATCAAATCATCCGTCAACACCCTGAAGTACGTGCGACTTACGGAGCCATTAACAGCGTAACAGATCGCGGGAAAAATCATGTTAATTTGCGTGTAACTGTCAGCCCACGTAATGAACGTCAACAAACGCTAACCGAACTCAATAACGAATTTCGCCAGCGTCTACAAAGTGTTGCGGGCATCACCATCACCTCTGTCGCCTCTGCCGACGAAACAGTTTCAGGGGGGCAAAAACCTGTGATGGTGTCCATTAAAGGTCCAGATTTAGCAGAATTACAAAAAATCTCTGACCGCTTTATGACAGAAATTGCTCAGGTGGATGGTATTGTCGATTTAGAAAGCTCGCTAAAAGCTCCTAAACCTACATTAGGTGTTTATATTAACCGTGTCCTTGCTAGTGATTTGGGGCTATCGGTGAATCAAATTGCCAATATTATCCGCCCACTCATTGCGGGGGATGATGTCACCACTTGGCAAGATGAACGTGGTGAAACCTACGATGTCAATGTTCGACTTACAGAAAACCATCGTAGCTTGCCGAGCGATGTGCAAAATATGTATTTAACTTCAAAAAAAACTGATGCCAATGGACAAAATATTTTAGTGCCTTTGGCAAGTGTGGCGAAGTTTGAGGAAAGTTTAGGTGCAGCACAAATTAACCGTCGTGATTTAGCCCGTGAAGTTTTGGTCGAAGCCAATACTGCTGGACGTCCTGCAGGTGACATTGGTGTCGACATTCAAAAAATTCAGGATAACTTTAAATTACCCGCAGGTTATGGCTTCGACACTCAAGGCGCCAATGCTGACATGGCTGAATCTGCAGGTTATGCGCTGACTGCAATTACCCTATCTATTGTGTTTATTTATATCGTTTTAGGTTCACAATTCAACAGTTTCATTCACCCTGCAGCGATTATGGCTTCTCTGCCTTTATCGCTGATTGGGGTATTCTTGGCACTGTTTATTTTTAACTCGACCATGAACCTGTTTTCTATTATCGGTATTATTATGCTGATGGGGTTGGTCACCAAAAATGCGATTTTACTGATTGATTTTATTAAAAAATCCATGGATCAGGGCGAGTCACGTTATGATGCAATTATTGCTGCAGGGAAAACCCGTTTACGCCCTATTTTAATGACCACCAGTGCAATGGTGATGGGGATGGTGCCACTCGCACTTGGCTTGGGTGAAGGCGGCGAACAAAGTGCGCCTATGGCACATGCAGTCATTGGCGGTGTAATTACATCTACCCTACTCACCTTGGTGGTCGTACCTGTCATTTTCACTTATTTAGACGATTTTAAGAATTTTATGTTACGCCAAACACGTAAACTCATTTCTTAAAATCTCACGTAAAATCACACAATCGCTCGGGCTAAATTTTAACACAAGTTTAGCCCGATTTTTATTGTATAATCTGGCTTTGAAAAAAATCCATTTAACGCTTCATTTTTTAGGACAGTTTCCATGCGCGCGAGTCGCTTTTTATTTGCTACGTTAAGAGAAACCCCAAACGATGCCGAGGTGATTTCTCACCAGCTGATGTTACGTGCGGGTATGATTCGTAAATTGGCTTCAGGTTTATATACTTGGCTGCCAATGGGTGTACGTGTGCTAAATAAAGTTGAAGCCATTGTTCGTGAAGAAATGAACCGCGCAGGTGCTTTAGAAACATTTATGCCTGTCACGCAACCTGCTTCACTTTGGGAAGAATCAGGGCGTTATGTGCAATATGGTCCTGAGTTACTGCGCTTTAAAGACCGCCACGACAATCCTTTTGTACTTGGTCCAACACATGAAGAAGTCATTACTGATTTGGCACGTAATGAATTAAAAAGCTATAAGCAATTGCCAATCAACTTCTATCAAATTCAAACTAAATTCCGTGACGAAATTCGACCACGTTTTGGGGTAATGCGTTCACGTGAGTTTATTATGAAAGATGCTTATTCTTTCCATACCAATCAAGCCTCCCTACAAGAAACCTATGATGTCATGTACGACACATACTGCAGAATTTTCTCACGCTTAGGTTTAGACTTCCGCCCAGTACAAGCAGATACAGGTTCTATTGGTGGTTCTGGTTCACATGAATTCCACGTTCTGGCTTCAAGTGGTGAAGATGATATTGCCTTCTCTACAGAATCTGATTATGCAGCCAATATTGAAATGGCTGAAGCCATTTTGGTGGGTGAACGTGCTGCTGCAACGCAAGAACTCAACATTGTAGAGACACCAAACCAAAAAACCATTGCGGAAGTTTCTGCATTTTTAGGCACAAATAGCAACCAGTCAGTCAAAGCGCTCTTGGTTCAAGGTGTTGCAGATGAATCAGGGCAAATACCTGTGATTGCATTATTCCTGCGTGGTGATCATGAACTCAACGAAATTAAAGCAGAAAAGCATCCACAAATTGCTGCACCACTTACTTTTGCAACCGATGCACAAATTGCAGCGTTAGGTTTAACTGCTGGCTTTGTTGGTCCACAAGGTTTGGTCGAAAAAGGCATAACTGTGATTGTAGACCGTGCTGCATCGGTATTGTCTGACTTCGTTGCAGGTGCAAACCAAGTTGATCAACACGCAACAGGTGTAAACTGGGAGCGCGATGCACAATATACTGAAGTTTATGATTTACGTAATGTCGTTGAGGGCGATCCATCTCCAGATGGTAAAGGTACCTTACAAATTAAACGCGGCATTGAGGTTGGTCATATTTTCCAGCTTGGCACTAAGTATTCAGAAGCTTTGGGCTGTAAAGTTCTTGGTGAAGATGGCAAGCCGTTTACCGTAACTATGGGATGTTATGGTATTGGTGTTACCCGTGTAGTTGCCTCTGCTATTGAACAAAACTTTGATGATAAAGGCATCATTTGGCCTGCAGCAATTGCGCCATTTGAAATTGCGATTGTGCCAATGAACGCACACAAATCACCACGTACATTAGAAGCAGCAGAAGCACTGTATGCAGAATTGCAAGCTGCGGGTTATGATGTATTACTGGATGATCGTAATGAACGTCCTGGGGTGAAATTCTCTGACCTTGAGCTTACAGGTATTCCGCACCGTATTGTGATTGGTGAGAAAGGTTTAGATGCAGGTACTTTTGAATATAAAGGTCGTCGTGATGCTGAATCTAGCAACCTAACGAAAGAAGAATTACTCATCAAAATTGCCAAATAAGATTGAACACTGAGTATAAAAAATCCCGCACAAGTTGCGGGATTTTTTTCATTTGGGATTAACAGAATTTCATACCGCCATAACAGTTAGGGGTAACATTTTGGTTTTGTAAAACCTGATTATTAAGTGTTAATCTGGCCGGTTGACCCGTGTAATATCCTGTGTAACTACCAACATCGATATTCATTTTACGCTCGATTGGTGTACCAGCCAATGAACCTAATGCTTCTAACAAACTTACATCTACATTATGCTTATCTTGCATTAACTCAGAAGTTAATGCTTTTGCGACCTGTGGTAGTACTGCAGAAACATCTACCAAATCCGCAGTTGCCAAATAACCTAATTGCACTGGTTCCTTAAACGACATCCACCAACCTTGTTGTGCAATATCTTTTTCATCTGCACCCATCCACTGCACTGGCTTGCTTTGTAAAGATAAATATCCACCTGTTCCTGTCAGAGGAATATTGTGAATCATATTTAGGGCTTGGACAAAAGTAATATCCATATTCAAATTTTCTAATGTAGAACCCTTACTCATTTTAAAGAATGAGTGATCACCAACAGAACCAAACAATAAAGGAGGAAATGTGACATATAACTGGTCTTTTGAAAAGTCAGGTGTTCCATTTACATCACCAGTATATGTCCCAGACTCTGTTGCCGCTAGCGGAATAGAAGCTAATGTTGAACGGATACCCGTAACTATAGCGGACTCCATACGCTGACCAGTCACTACTGTTTCAGGCATCGTAAAATCAGCTCGCATCGATGGAACGGTAATCCCAGTATGTCCTTCTGCGCCAGGTTTACTTGTATAGACACGATCCTGCCCCAACGCAGTCAGTATCCCACTAATTTTTTGGTCAGAGGCATTACCAAATTTAGCTTCTTTAGTAAATGAATGCCCTTGCGTTTGTGCCATTTTCATATAACCACTGAAACTTTTAATCCCGTCATTTGGGTTTTGCACGTTATCTGTACCCAAAGTCAGTAGACCTAAAATTTCTTCAGCACCTAAGCGAAAACCAACCACTTCACGTGTTGACGCACTATTTCCACTAATCGCAAATTCAATAAATGGATTGGTAATTTGCGCACTAGTACCCGCACGTTCACCATTAAACTTTGGGCTACCTGTTGAATCATAGGATTCATTCAAGCCACTTAACGAAATATTAGAAATATCAATATCACATCCCGCTTTACTACCAATCGCATTATTTACACCACCACAACCCAATTGTAGCGTTTTAATGTTGGCATTGAGCTCCATGAGTGCATCAACACTCAGCTTATAAAAGTTGAGCCCTTGCGATTGATCTGTCGCAGTCATCAGATTCAAAAGTGCCTGACCTTGTACATGAGATAACTGATCATCATTTAAAGCCTGCATCGCTTGAGCAGAATTGAATGAAAAAGCTGTACTTAAAATAGATGCAACTAAAATTGTTTTTTTCATTTTATTTCTATCCTTTAGCGTGGCGTAATGCCCAATGTGCTGCGCATGGTTCCACCTGTAAGCACGACAGATGCGATTTTCTGCATATTGCCATTGGTAGACATTGCAAAGTCTGTTTTAAAGGGTTGAGCAATATCATTTTTATAATTAAATTTAACTTGATTGTCTAAAGTGACCGTATCTGCACTGACAACAACTTTTCCTTTAACACCTAAATGACCTTCCATTCGATTCAAGTTTATTGAAGAAGTTTGAACAGTTTCATTATTCACTTGATCTTCATTAATCAAACTAAAATAACTACCTAAATTCTTCGGATCAGCCTGTTCTGTGCTATCTAGACTTCTAAACTTAAAGTTCGCATCAAAAGACAAAAAGTTTGAGTTCGGATTAGTATCGGTTGGATCCATTCCAGGAATTACCAACAATTCACCATTGCCATCTAATTTAAAAGCAATTGTCGTCAACACATCATCTTTCTTAGAGAAATTATCGTAAGGTACAAAGCCACCGCATTTAGTTGATCCTGTGACGCAGTTGTATTTCGAACCTGGTAATTGTCCAATCGCTAACTCTGCTTTTGCTGCAACTAATAAATGATCTGCACGAATATAAATCCCTTCATCTTCATAACCAATCACACCGTCGGACTGAATTAATGCATCAATATTTCTTAAACCAGCATAATAGTTGACAGCTTCACCAGCATGCAGGCTGTCTTGCCCGTCAATTAAGATAATAGAAGTGGTACTTGGTAAGCCTGTTTTTGAATCAATGCCATAACCTTCGGTAGAAACAATAGCGTTATAACCAATTCCAGTTTTGTTCGTTCCATCATAAGGTGACAGATATTGTTTACCCGACAAGGCCACATTGGCATTTAAATTATAAATTGGAATCCCAATACCCCAAGAACCACCATCTCCTGTCAATTCATTTAAAGAGTTGTCAGAAATAATTCTAGCTTTGGCTGCAATAGACTGAAAGTCCATACCACGAACAGCGATCAGTGAGAACTGGTCACCTTCAAGCTTACTCGATAGCAACTGGTTTAAAATAGGACTGGTTGCACCAATGGTATTTTTAATATTTTCATTGACTAAAAAATTGAGGTTTTTCGCTTGTACGGTATTAATATAAATATCGCCAAAATCAATATAAGCATTTTTATTGTGCAAAGCACCTTGTGCATCACGTGTGGTTAGCGGTCTTAAATTTGAAAACTCAACCGCATAACTGCCTTTTCCTGTGTGCCCAATTTCTAAGGTTGTTGGTAATTGCCCTGCAGCCAAGCCTGCCGTATTTTGATTGGTAAAATCAGCCGATAGGCCCAAATGCAAACCACCTTGCCCCACCACAGTATCGTAGCCTGTAACTGCGGTATTTTTAGTTTCAATTACACCATTGACCTTATTCGAAACGTCAAAATTGGCAACATTTTTTTGATGCCCATTAAAAAACAATTTCGCATTGCTTACCGCACCTGATGCACCAAAGCGAATTAAATTTTTATCATCATAACGCAAGTCAATATTGACCCCAGGGTTAGTTGCATTTTGTCGGCTACTAGCAACATCACTCAGGTCTTTCACTCGTCCAAGATTCACAAAATGGTCGGTGGTGCCATTTTTAGTGGTAAAGACCAATCCCTCATCGGCATCAATGTACATATAGCCGTCAGTCGCAAAATTAAAGTTAAAATCATGCATAGATAATTCATGCTTACCTAAACCATGACTAATTTTGGCATTCTGTAACTGGAAGTTTAAATGTGCCGTTTCATTTTGATTGAATAAACCTGCTTTGGTTTCTAATAAAACTTTTAAAGGTGATTTAGTTTCTAAGCCGAACTGACCCAAGCTTTGTGTTTCTTTAGTACAACTATTTCCGACACAGTTTTTTTTGACCAAGTTTAAATCTGCAGTCGATTGAAAAGCATCAATACTCGCATCGATACGCACACCTGCGCCAACATCAGTTTTCCCCACATCTAAAGCAAGCTTACTGATAATAGGCTGGTTATTCTGTCCTTTAATTTCTACATTATGTAAGCCTAAACCCTGTTGAGTTCCAGCCACTAAATCAGGATCATACCAATTGACTTGATTAATCGTGGCTTTAGACATTTCATGGGTGATTACAATACCATCTTGCCCACTTACATCAGACAAATGCTGGTCTGCAATCAGCTCTAAAGCATACACTTGTTGCGCACAAAGTACGCTCAATGTTAATAAATTCAACTGCATTATTTTTTTCATTGTTATTTCCCTATACTGTACTTAATCCTATATTCAACAACGACTTGCTGCTGAACCTGTACAGTTGTAGCTAAATATTTTCACATTGCCAGACATGTGCATATTGCCGTGAATATTTAAGCCCATAAATCCTTTTTCAGCGCCCTGATCAAACAAAGGTACATCTTGCTGAACTAAGTTATAACTACCATCTTGTTGATAATTTCTTCCTTGAAATTTGGTATATACCTCTGAATTTGCATAACCTTCATTTGCTCCCTGCCCTGTACCTGTTTCGATCGCCATGGTTGCAAAACCCAAATTTCTTATTTTTAATGGCTTATCATCATAAAACTTAAGCTGCATTGCCGTTTGTGGGTCATTTTTATGATTAATAATAGTCGTGCCATCTAAAGAAAATTTATCTATTTGTATGGTGCCCTGAATTTGTTTAAATACCAGCCATTTTTTATTGCCGTTATTATCTTCATGGTTATTGGGTGCAATGGCTAAACGACAAAGCACATTATTGTCAGCACAATTTTTACTATAGCGATAATAAACTTCTGTAGGTTTAGTCCCACCATTAAATTTAGAAATATTGCTGAGTTCTAAATTTTCGGCATATTCATGGTTTAACGATAACGTCCAACTGAGGTCTGCTCCACCTTGACCAGTAGCCTGCGTTAATTCATGATTTTCCAGTGCAATTAAATTGGCATGGGTCAAAGGACTACACATCAATGCAATACAAGACAGTTTTTTCAACATGATGATTCTCCTTTTATAGACCTGTTGTTTTAAATTTAAGGTGCTGAATCAGCACACCATCTATTGCAACTGAACCTAGATTCTTAGCAGTACCATCTACACCCTTAAATACAACACCTGTGGCATCCGTATGATCTTTGGCACGCAACATATTATTTGGCAAGCGTTCTACAGTACCAATTGCAATACTACTATGCGTCGCATTACGTCCTTGATACATCGCAGCACTGTCATTGACATTGGCTTTTAGCGGTGTGCCACAACTCACCACATTACAGGTAGAACCTGTAAATGCTGTAGAACCTAAATACCCACCCTTTCCATCTTCATAATTTTGATAAATTTTATTGTAAATTTCAGGAACATTCGGAATACGTGTTACTTCTAGCACAATATTATTGCCCTCAGAACCAACCACAAAAGGCTGATACATATTCCCTAAAACTAAATTGATATTCGGACTGTATAAATACAAACCCTCTGTATCATGAAAAACTGGTGCCAATGAACCATCTATTGCTGGTGTGACCGCCGTTCCATCCAAAGTATCTGATTTCGCTGCTGTACTAATGCGGATCCCTTTACTGTCTAAGTTTGAATCTGTGAAACTTAAATTCGCAGGATTATCATTGGTATTTAAACGCAATACACTTGCCATACCCAAGGTTTGATGATGATTTGGGTTATCCGAGTCTAAAGTCTGAAATACTCGGGTCTGTGAACCATTTAGACTTAAACCATTAGCAACAAACTGAGTACGTAAACGGTGCTCTTTATCTAAACCCGATTTTGGTGCTCCAGTGCTCGGATCAACCTCTGCGCTTGAGTTCAACTGACGTGAAAAAATATCAGTCCAAAAGCCCAGTTTAATATTATTATCACTTTCAGTTGGCGTAGTAGTTGCGAGTGGTGCCTCTAGTGCTAAATAACCAACATCTTTTTCTACATTTTTAAATTGTTTAACTTTTTCTGTGCCTGCACGGAATAACCATGGGTTATCTGCTGAACCCCAGTTAAAGCCTTGATTGCTATAACGACTGCTTAATGAGTTATCACTTTTAGATAAGGCTAAACCATAAATAAAGACATCTGCTTTGGTTCTTAATGATTGCACAGGAGAACCCGATGCAGCAATTGCCGCTGCCTGTTCAGCCGATTGTATAATTTGAGCATAAATTTCTGCCACAGCAGACTTGGCTGTATCTTCTGCAAGTTGACTCGCATTATATTTAGCCCGAATATCAGCCGATGCTGTTTCTTTAGTTATTTCAGCCTGTATTAATGTGGCTACTTGTGAACCAACTTGGTCTGCTCGAGTGAAGTTGCTAAGCCCTTTATAAAAATCAGAATTCAATAAATCATTATTAGCTTCTGCCGACCGACTCCCATATAAAAGATCAAGCATTTCATAAGTGTTTGTAATAGCATATTCTTTTGCTTTCTTTTCATACTCTAAAACGCCAGTTGGATCCTCGCTAACTGGTCGTGTGGTATATGCAGTAGTTCCATCTTTTTTTAAACTCTTTCCAATCCCCCAAGTCCCATCCCTATAGTCTGCAAGACGTTGATTGTAATAATACTTGAGTGTCTCATTATTAAAAAAACCTTCACGAACATCAAATGTAAATGTTTCTGTTTTCGCTTCAACATCTTTTTCAATATTTTTAGTATATTCTTGATACAGAGTTGAATATTGACTTGTATAGGTTTGTTCATAAGTTGAACGGTAAGTTTCGTTATATTTATGTGCTGCCTTACCTTCTAAAACACTTTGATTATAAGTATTGTTATAAACCGTATGGTATGCACTTTCTGCCAACTGCGCATAATTCTCCCCCGTCGGGATAATACGAATAAAGCCCGTATCATATTGACTTGGGTTTTCTAGCCCACGTGTATAGCTCGACCCTGTTGATAGGTCATTCGGTTGCTGAAACACCATTTTGAAATCATCAAGGACTAAAGCAACCCCTTCGCCTGTGGTATTTGACAAAGAGTCATCGGAGAGTGCTTGTAAAGCATAACTCGGGTTCGTCAAAAATAAGCCTATCGCAGTGGCTAAGCAACGCTTACGAAAAGGGAAAGTAATTGCGTGTTCAGTCATCTCGACCTTCCTTTTATCTGATGCTCCGCATCTTTCTTTTATTTATCTATAGCTTGGCTATTTATTTGAGTGTTTTTATCCTTAAAAACGTGATTATGCCAAAGCATTCTCATATTTAATTATGCTGAATATTTATGCAAATGCAAAACAAACTGGCTAAACAGCACAGCTTTCCGATGAATGAAAAAAAGCGAGCACATTGGCTCGCTTGTTCAACAGAAAAATTGTGATGGGTTAATCACTTATGCTTTAGGCAAGGTCACGCCTGTCTGCCCTTGATATTTACCACCACGGTCTTTGTACGAGGTTTCACAAACTTCATCTGATTCAAAGAACAACATTTGTGCCACACCTTCGCCTGCATAAATACGTGCAGGTAAGTTCGTGGTATTGGAAAACTCTAAAGTTACATGACCTTCCCACTCAGGCTCAAGTGGCGTGACATTCACAATAATACCGCAACGCGCATAGGTCGATTTACCTAAACACACGGTTAATACATTGCGTGGAATACGGAAATATTCAACCGTACGTGCTAAAGCAAACGAGTTTGGCGGAATGATGCACACATCAGATTCAATATCGATAAAACTTTTTTCATCAAAGTTTTTTGGATCGACAATTGCGGAGTGAACATTGGTAAAAACTTTAAATTCACGTGCACAACGTACATCATAACCGTAGCTTGAAACTCCATAAGAGATGAGTTTTTCGCCATTTTCATCAAAACGAACTTGGTTTTCTGCATACGGTTCAATCATGCCGTGTTTTTCGCTCATTTCGCGAATCCAACGATCAGACTTAATTGCCATTTATTTTCTATCCAAAATATGAATGTTTAACTGTGCTGTACTTTAACTGAAATCTAAGTTAATGAAAACCAGCCGTTTCCCTCACATCGCTTTTTTAAGTGCAATGATTAGGGGCTGTTGACAATTCGTCTATGTTTGCGACAACGCATATTTTTTAGCTGATATAAGGCATGGGACAGGAAATTTAGTCATTCTAAATGACTGGCACATAACGCAATAGCAGCAAAAAATATGCTTGTCCCCTTGCGCAGCAAACAAAGCAATGCTTTGTTCTCGCTCATGTGGCTAAAACTTTCTCAGATTGCGTTATGAAACTTGGCAATAGTCTCGCTATTCCCTGCGTTTCATGCCTGATCTGCTCAGTTTTAGCCTACAGCGCAAGCCATTTATGAAATGTCAACAGACCCTATTTCCAGTAGATACAACTTTTAGATACAACGTTGGCTTTATAGACTCAACAAAGCCGAATAACTTAAAGGAATTGAAAAGCTCAGCAACACAATAGAAGCTGTTTTTTGTAGATTGCACTGATTGAGCCAGCTAATTTTATTTTTAGCGAGCACCGAACCAATAAATGTCCAGAAAAAAGCAATCGGCACGATTAAACATAAAAATGCCAACATGTGTGCCACATAATAGTCTGCTTTTACCCATGCAATCGTTGGGAAAATTGCAGAGGCGAACAACAATGCTTTAGGATTCAGTAAAGTCGCTAAAAATAGCTCACTCGCACGGATCGTAGGTTGATTAAAGCTTTGCTCGACTTTAGCCGTGCGCCATAATTTAATCGCCAAGAAAATAATATAGCTTGCACTGAATAATTTTAGAATGGTGGGCAACAACGGGAGATGAGTAGACACCGTACCAATTAAGGCGCCCCAAAGTGTAATAGAAATCAAATAACCCAATGCTTCTGCTGGAATTAATCGGAAAGATTTGCGGATACCAACCTGAATACCCGATGATGCAAGCAAGGTATTGGTTGGCCCTGGTGTCAATAAAATTGTGATCACCAAACCGATAAAAAACCATGAAATCATGCATTGACCTCACTACTGAATGAGCGCAGATTAAAATAGTTCATTGCAATTGGCAAAAAGTATTTTGTAAGACAAATTTTTGATCAGTTCAATATTTTAAATTTATTATTTTCATTCAATTACTTATATAAAAAATACTTTTTAATTGAATGGTAACTTATAAGTCATTTTTTCTTAACCTTTTTAGGATATTTAGAGATTAAACACCATTAAATCAGATGCTTGTGTATTTTTTAATCAAAGAAAAATAGCTCACCGAAGTGAGCCAAATTTTCAAAATATTGTGACTTAGCTTTTAAAGATGAATCACTCAAAATTTGAAGAACAACAACTGAATGACGAAAACCGCGATCATTCCAAGCTGAGATCCCTCACTAGAAAATACGATTCTGATCTTTTTCAGCTTTAGGCAGTTTTTTTGCAATTTGCTTGGCAATCGCAATGTAACTATCGGCAGCATCATCGCCTGCAATCACTGACGGCGTGCCTGCATCCACATTTTCACGAATACTGACATTCAATGGTAAACGTCCAAGCAACGGAATGTCATATTGTTCTGCCAGTTTATCGCCACCACCTTGACCAAAAATTTGTTCTTCGTAGCCGCAGTTTGAGCAGATATGCGTCGACATATTCTCAATTACGCCCATCACAGGAATTTGCACACGATTAAACAGCTCGATGCCTTTCACAGCATCCATTAAGGCAACATTTTGTGGTGTAGTCACAATCACCGCTCCCGTTACAGGAATACGCTGTGCAAGGGTCAGTTGAATATCCCCCGTTCCTGGTGGCATATCAATCATCAACACATCTAAATCTGGCCATAAGGTTTGATTAAAGAGCTGCATTAATGCACCTGTGGCTTTTGGTCCACGCCACGCTACAGGTGTATTGTGGTCACCTGTTAAATGTCCGATGGATAACACAGGCATCCCAAAAGCATCCAACGGTACAAACTGCTCGGCTTCAATCATAGGAGTTTTGCCAGCATTGCCGAGCATGGTCGGAATACTTGGACCATAAATATCAGCATCTAATACGCCAACTTTTAAGCCTAGCTTTTGTAATGCCAAAGCCAAATTTACAGTAGTGGTAGATTTTCCAACCCCGCCTTTGCCCGAAGATACCAAAATTACGTTTTGAATACGCGGATGTTTCGGCACATCGCGCTGTTGTGGCGCAGCTTTTTGAATCGGTGGATTATTCGGATCGGCTTCTTGCATTGAACTTTGACCTGCAGCATCGACTACTGGCGGTAAATGAGATGCTACGGTCTGTGTGGTCGATGTTGAGCAGCTTTCACCTTCAGCATGTTGATGCCCACAACTTTCTTTTTTCTGTCCCGTTTTCTGCTGAATCACATGCATATTCAGTTCTTTAATGCCGCATTTTTCTAAAGCATCTGCCAGTTCATCATGAATTTGTTGTAAATGTTGTTTTTCTTCAGGATAAGTATTGATGGTGATTTGCAGAATATCACCTTGCACATTCACTTGAGAAATACGATCTTTTAAGGCATGTTCAGATTCAGGCAAGACATAACTTTGTAGTACGTGCTGAATAGCTTCCTCATTCACCGTATGCGAAGGTGAAAAAACTGATTTAAGTGAAGAAAGCCAAGACATAGATTTACTCCAAAGTTTGGAAATACCGCGATTTTGATAGTGTAACGATAATTCAGTATAAGGTTAAGTCGTGCTTTCACCGAAATACTTAATTCTGAGTGTATTGCTTGGTTTTTGATATGATTTATCGTCAAATGCAGACCAACTCCTTGTTTAGATATTGTATTTAGCCTTCTAGGCGGATTTGAAAAGAATTCATGGAATCCCTTGTGCATCTATGTGCTATCTAAGGTAAAATTGCCCGAATTGCATCGTCCCTATTTGAGAGAGTTATATCCGTGCGTCAAATTTTAGTCACTAACGCCCTACCATACGCCAATGGTCCGATCCATATGGGTCACTTACTCGGTTATATCCAGGCAGATATCTGGGTTCGCGCCATGCGTGCAATGGGACATGACGTGACTTATGTCTGTGCGGATGATGCGCATGGTACAGCAATCATGCTGCGTGCCGAAGCCAATGGAATTAGCCCTGAACAGCAAATTGCCAATGTGCAACAAGAACACATTCGTGATTTTGACGGTTTTGGCGTGCATTTTGATCATTATGATTCAACGCATAGCGACACCAACCGCGCACGTGCCAGTGAAATTTATGTCAAAAATCGAGATGCAGGCAATATTGCCGTGCGTCCTGTTACGCAATTATTTGACCCTGAAAAAGGCATGTTCTTATCAGATCGTTTTATTAAAGGCACTTGCCCAAAATGTAAAGCGGAAGATCAATATGGCGATTCTTGCGAAGTTTGCGGCACAACCTATAATGCGACTGAGCTGATTAATCCAAAATCGACTTTGAGCGGCGCAACACCTGTAGAAAAATCATCAGATCATTACTTCTTTAAATTGCCTAATTTTGGTGAATATTTACAAAAATGGACGCGCGATGAAGGTCGTTTGCCAGTTTCAATTGCCAACAAATTGGATGAATGGTTTGAAAACGGTTTAAATGACTGGGATATTTCACGTGATGCACCATATTTTGGTTTTGAAATTCCAGATGCACCAAATAAATATTTTTATGTCTGGGTTGATGCGCCAATTGGTTATATGTCGAGTTTTGAAAACTACGTAAAAAACAAACGCCCCGACCTGAATTTTGACGATTATTGGAAAAAAGATTCAGACAAAGAAGTCTATCACTTCATTGGTAAAGACATCGTCTATTTCCACGCTTTATTCTGGCCTGCGATGTTAGATGGTGCGGGTTATCGCACACCTACAGGTTTATTTGTAAATGGCTTCTTGACTGTAAATGGTCAAAAAATGTCAAAATCTCGCGGCACATTCATTAAGGCAGAAACGTATTTACAGCATTTAAACCCTGAATATTTACGCTATTACTTTGCCTCAAAACTGTCTGACAAAGTTGAAGACTCTGACTTAAATCTGGATGATTTTGTGCAGAAAGTAAACTCTGACCTTGTAGGTAAAGTGGTGAATATTGCCAGCCGTTGTGCCAAATTCATCAACACCAAATTTGATAACAAATTAAGTGCGAGCTGTGTAGAACCTGAGTTGGTACAAAGCTTTATTGCTGCAGGCGACTCAATTGCCCAAGCATACGAAGCGCGTGAATTTTCTACTGCTATTCGTGAAATTATGGCATTGGCCGATAAAGCGAACCAATATATTGATCAGAAAAAGCCTTGGGCTTTAGCCAAAATTGAAGGTGAAGAACAGCAAGTTCATGACGTATGTTCTGTGGGGATTAACCTGTTCCGTCAATTGGCGATTTATCTTGCGCCTGTACTACCAACCTTGGCTGAACAAGTTCAAGCCTTCTTACAGTTAGATAGCTTTAACTTTGAATCACGTAAAACTGTTTTAGTCGGTCATGAAATTGCGTTGTTCCAACCACTCATGCAACGTGTTGATCCGAAAGCGGTAGCTGCAATGGTAGATGCATCTAAAGATTCTTTAGCCGCACCTGCTGAAGCACCAAAAACGGAAAAGAAAAAAGAAAAAGCCAAAGAGAAAAAAGCAGAACCTAAAGTCGGTGAAGCGGAAATTATCACCATTGATGACTTTGTCAAAATTGATTTACGTGTTGCAGAAGTTCTTGAAGTGGCTACGGTTGAAGGTTCTGACAAGCTCCTTCAATTGACTTTAAATGTTGGTGAAGCCGAGCCACGTAACGTGTTTAGCGGTATTCGTGAGTTCTACCAACCTGAAGACTTAAAAGGCAAATTGGTGGTAATGGTGGCGAACCTTGCACCACGTAAAATGCGTTTTGGTATTTCTAATGGGATGGTACTCGCTGCGGGTAATGGTGACGGCGTTTGGGTGGTTTCACCTGAAAGTGGTGCGAAACCGGGTGATAAAGTGTCTTAATTTTTAGACACTGATAAAAAGCCCTGCTATATTTTAGTGGGGTTTTTTTATAGTGAACCGTACTGGGTTTGTCGGAGACTTTTTTATTTAAGTTAGGCCACCTGACCTAACGGGTTAATCTTATCATAGTACATTGCT
>NZ_NOZT01000107.1:0-549 GCF_002412355.1 Acinetobacter sp. YT-02 | reverse complement strand
TTGGATTGCAGCAAGTGGTGAATATGCTCTAAACCAAGCTCGACCATTCTGCCATCCTCCAAACGTTCTATTTCATTCTCTTCATGACCTCAGGCATACTGCGGTCATGAATACACTGCCTGACTTAAACCAACTGACCCATGAACAACTGCTGGAATTTACCAGACAGTTGGCAATGCAGCATCAGTCTCTGGCACAATCAAATCAAGAATTAGAAAAATCAAACCAGCAATTGGATGCCAAAGTTCAGCATCTTTCTATTCTCAATCAAAAATACGAGCATGAACTGGCGCTGTTTAAAAAGCACAAATTCGCCCAAAAGAATGAACACTTAACGGCAAAACAAATCCATCTGTGGGATGAAGCGGTTGAAGAAGATATTGCCGCGGTTGATCTAGAACTGGAACGGCTAAATGCAGATAAAACCAATGCAGCGACACACAAAGCAACAGTCAACAAACCTAAACGTCGACCACTGCCAGATCATCTACACACCATCCGTATTGAGCATGAACCTGCATCAACCCAATGCAGTTGTGGCTGCCAGTT
>NZ_NOZT01000106.1:0-553 GCF_002412355.1 Acinetobacter sp. YT-02 | reverse complement strand
CAATTCGAGGCATGTGTGAACATCTGTTAACTAAAAAAACTTTTTCGCATGATTAGTTATTTTTGTCAACTTAAAATTCGTTTGAACTGAATTTTGAAGGTTACAAAAGCCTTTTTCCCTTCTTTTGGTGGGTGTTGCGGATTGGTATTGGGTAAAGAAATATTTATCAAATGTTGGTTGTGATAATCAATCATTTTAAAAAAATTAGACTTTAAATTATTTTTCTGTGCTTCATCTTTTTGATTAATAATTGTATAAATCAAGAGGAATATGCTTGATGCACTTAAGAGAGTACCTATAACTCCTCCATACAAATTACCTAAAGAAGCTCCTAAATTTGGATCAATCAAGGAGGTTACTCCAATTTGAAAAGCTTTGTTGGTAAAAATAAAATAGGTAGCTAGCAAACTAATAATTATCAAGACTATTGGTAGAACTAAGCAAAAAAACTTTATCCATCTATTCATTATTTATAACTATGAACCGTACCGGGTTTGTCGGAGACCAACTTTCTTGAGAGAATGTTCCAATGACAAAACCAAAATATACCCCT
>NZ_NOZT01000105.1:0-600 GCF_002412355.1 Acinetobacter sp. YT-02 | reverse complement strand
GGAGCAAGCAGTGACAATCCAAATACTTCATCAACAAGGTAAATCTATTAAAGCCATTAGTCGTGAACTGGGGGTGTCCCGAAATACCGTACGTAAATATTTACGGCAGAAGGAAACACCTCAGTATCGGCGTACACAACCTAGAACAAGTATTCTTGATCCATATAAACCCTATTTACTCAAACGTGTAAACGCAGCTCATCCTGAATGGATTCCTGCTGTTGTGCTCTACCAGGAAATTTTAAGGTTGGGATATCCAGGAAAGATCAGGATCTTGAGGGAATATCTTGCAACATTAAAATCAGTTGCTAAACCGGAACCGATCATTCGTTTTGAAACCCAACCTGGCCAACAAATGCAGGTAGATTTCACCACGATTCGACGCAACAACTCGACTTTAAAAGCCTTTGTCGCAACATTAGGGTATTCCAGAGCGACTTTCGTGAAATTTTATGATCATGAACGTACCGATGCATGGATCGATGGTCTGCAAAATGCATTTCAGTTCTTTGCAGGAGTACCTCAGGAAATCCTGTTTGATAACGCTAAAACGATCATGATTGAACGGGATGCCTATCAGGAGGGGCAGCATAAATGGAA
>NZ_NOZT01000104.1:0-669 GCF_002412355.1 Acinetobacter sp. YT-02 | reverse complement strand
GCAGCGGACGGGGCTCGAACCCGCGACCCCCGGCGTGACAGGCCGGTATTCTAACCAACTGAACTACCGCTGCACTTACACAAAGTCACTATTGTGGTACAAACAATGGTTAAAGAATCTTAAGTGGCGCAGCGGACGGGGCTCGAACCCGCGACCCCCGGCGTGACAGGCCGGTATTCTAACCAACTGAACTACCGCTGCATTGCAAAAGAATCTGGTGGGCGCTGACGGGATCGAACCGCCGACATTCTGCTTGTAAGGCAGACGCTCTACCAACTGAGCTAAGCGCCCTAATAAGATCAAAACAATATTTTGTTCTGATTTTGCAAAACTGTCAAACTTTGCATTATTTCAGTTTAAGTCTATCAGGCAACCTAAACTTTTCTTTTGAATGGCGCAGCGGACGGGGCTCGAACCCGCGACCCCCGGCGTGACAGGCCGGTATTCTAACCAACTGAACTACCGCTGCACGTAAGAATCTATAACGTAAAGGCTTGGTGGGCGCTGACGGGATCGAACCGCCGACATTCTGCTTGTAAGGCAGACGCTCTACCAACTGAGCTAAGCGCCCTCAAAAGCAATTTATGTAAATGGCGCAGCGGACGGGGCTCGAACCCGCGACCCCCGGCGTGACAGGCCGGTATTCTAACCAACTGAACTACCGCTGCA
>NZ_NOZT01000103.1:0-718 GCF_002412355.1 Acinetobacter sp. YT-02 | reverse complement strand
AAGTGCTGGTACATGATGGACTGGGCATCTGGCTGTGTGCCCGGCGGCTGGAACAGGGAAAATTCCACTGGGCTAAAGTTCACCAGGGTGAAAGCGTAGCTCTCAACCTGGAACAGTTACAGGCATTAATCCAGGGTTTGCCTTGGCAGCGCATTGGACGACAGCAGGTGGTCACGATGCTCTAAACCAAGCTCGGCTATTCTGCTATCCTCCAAACGTTCTATTTCATTCTTCTCATGACCTCAGGCATACTGCGGTCATGAATACGCTGCCAGATTTAAGCCAACTGACCCATGAACAACTGCTGGAATTCACCCAGCAGTTGGCGATGCAGCATCAACAACTCGCAGAAAATAAACAACAATTAGATGCTCAAGTTCAACATCTGGAAGTATCAAATCAACAATTAGATGCCAAAGTTCAACATCTTGAAGTCACCAATCAGCAATTAGATTCTAAAGTTCAGCATCTTTCTATTCTCAATCAAAAATACGAGCATGAACTGGCGCTGTTTAAACAGCATAAATTCGGCAGTAAAAACGAACATCTCACCGCAAAACAAATCCATCTGTGGGATGAGGCGGTCGAAGAAGATATCGCAGCCGTTGATCTGGAATTAGAACGATTAAATGCAGATAAAACCCATGCAGCGACACAGAAAGCCACAGTCAACAAACCTAAACGTCGACTGCTGCCAGATCATCTACACACCATCCGT
>NZ_NOZT01000102.1:0-812 GCF_002412355.1 Acinetobacter sp. YT-02 | reverse complement strand
TTAATTACTTGACTATACAACCCCAAACAGTCGTTAATCCCTACAAGTAGGATTAAGACAATTAAATAAATAATCAATGATTTATTTAATCTACAGTTCAAAGTCTCGTGCACTTAAGCACTGTACAGCTTCAATCTAAATTCATATACCAAAACGCTTGATTCAGTTAATTTGCTAGTTCTCATTTCAATTCGTAATTAAACCGTAACACCGAAGTATTACTGTCAATCTTGAATTAAATGAGTTGAACAATTTATTTCAGACTCAATTTTTGCCAATCTGTTAATGAATTAATGCGTCTTCGTCAGATCGCACTAAATACTGTGATATTTAAATCACAGAACTTAATAAACCATCAAATCTAATCATTCGATCTTTTATTAAGTTCTGCAATCTTTAGCTTAAAGCTCCAGTATATGTGTGCCTGCGCACAGCATAGCTGTTTGCTTAAATTTTAAGGAAAAGCCTTAAAGCAGTGCTTTAAGTTTTCTGATCTTAAAATTTGGTGGAGACTAGGAGAGTCGAACTCCTGACCTCCTGCGTGCAAAGCAGGCGCTCTACCAACTAAGCTAAGTCCCCAGCTTATCATCTGTGATTCGATGTATCTTCAATTCCTGTAACTTGATTTATTCAATCTAGGTCAAAGTCATGGTGGGTCTGACAAGACTTGAACTTGTGACCCCACGCTTATCAAGCGTGTGCTCTAACCAACTGAGCTACAGACCCTCAGATACATCAATGAAGAACAACTTGTTGTGGATTCTTACCAATCGTCAATCTTTCGTTAAGGAGGTGATCCAGCCGCAGGTTCC
>NZ_NOZT01000101.1:0-890 GCF_002412355.1 Acinetobacter sp. YT-02 | reverse complement strand
AGCGGCTGCTTTACGTAGAATTTCATTGGCACGCTTTAATTCTTTAATTTCACGTTCCATTTGCTTCATTTTTTATTGATCAGATATCTGTTGTACTTTAATAGGATTTTGCTGATCTAAATGCTTTTGATACCAAACACGTAGAGTTTCAGGAGTACAACCAATCTTAGGCGCAATTGCTGTGATCGCAGCCCAATTCGATGGATAATCTTTTTCGGATTCAATCAATAATTGAACCGCTCTATCTCTGATTTCAGGGGTGTATTTTACTTTTTTCATCGGGACATTCTCTCAAGAAAAGTGGTCTCCGACAAACCCAGTACGGTTCACAATCCAGTTCAGGCGGTGATCTATGACTTTCAGGATAGTCGTTCAGGCCAGCATGCTGAAGAGTTCTTGAAAGGCTGGCAGGGCTATCTAGTCTGTGATGATTACAGTGGTTATAAAGCACGTTTTAAATCAGGCCAGGTGATTGAGGTGGGGTGCATGGCCCATGCACGTCGTAAATTCCATGAACTGCATGTAACTGGGAAAAGTCAGGTCGCTGAACAGGCCTTAGTGCTGATTCAGAAACTGTATGCGATAGAAGCAGAACTCAGGAAAAAGACCGATGGTACAGCGGAAGACCGCCGCGAATACCGACAACAGCATAGTCAACCAGTGATGCAACAACTATATGAATGGCTCAACCAACATCATCTGACAGTGCCATCGAGTTCTCCTACCGCCAAGGCTATCAATTACACTCTGAAGCGTTGGCCAGCCTTAAGCCGTTATCTGGATGATGGCAATCTACCGATATGCAATAATTGGGTCGAGGTGCGACACGAAGTCGCTTAATGAAGTTGTTCCCCCTGCGGGAACCACCCGTGTCACCGGGTGAATCTAGA
>NZ_NOZT01000100.1:0-1044 GCF_002412355.1 Acinetobacter sp. YT-02 | reverse complement strand
CGGTAAACCCGCTTGTGATTCCAGCAGCAACTCTCAACATGCCGTAAATACGAGAAGCACAAACCAAAGCCCCAGTCGGAATTTTCCTCAGTGAGTTCAATGAGCTGTTCAGCAATGAGTGCATTGTCATCGCTGAGTTAGGCTTGATAGCGGTAGCAGGTTTCACTAATGCCAAATGCTTTACAAGCCAAACGAATACTAATGGCATGCTGGGCAACTGCCTGTTGTGCCATCTTACGCCGGCAAGATGGCTTTACCCTTGCGCAGCAGTGCTGCTCATTGCCATCGCTTCCTGGATGATTTCGGCCTTTAATCGCTCTTCCGCATACATCTTTTTAAGTCTGGTATTTTCGGCTTCTAGCTCTTTCAGTCGAGCCATTAATGATGTATCCATACCACCATATTTGGTACGCCATTTATAAAAGGTAGCATTACTCATGCCATGTTCACGACAAAGGGTGGCTACAGGTGTGCCAGACTCCGCCTGTTTTAAAATGGATATGATCTGGCTGTCAGTAAATTTAGATGTTTTCATGCAGAATCTCCTGCTCGTATCTTAAGAGAAAATTCTACTTTTAGATCCTATTATTTTTAGGGGGGATTACCCCTCGGCTTTTGGAGCTGTTTTTTTAGCCCCTATGATTAACCACGATTGTTTAACTAATATGAACAAAGTCGTGAAACATTGGTCAAAGAATAGGCGTGAAACATGAAAAATCATAAAAAAAGCCCAATCGGGTGTGATTGGGCTATAAACTAGAAACTACAGCATTGATTTCTAAGGAAAATTATAACACATTTCGTATAAGGTGTATTATGTTAATTTTAGAATATCTTAATATCAGAGAACGTAAATAGAGGGCGAATTCAAACATGAGGTGCGACAGTTTCAAAAGCCTTATGATAATCAACAAGCTGAGCAAACTTCTCTAATGGTGTAAGCCAATCTAACGCTTTTCTAGGACGAGTGTTCAGTGACATGGCAACTTGATTTAAATAATGCTGATCTGCCTGATTTAAATCAATCCCTTTAGGTAAATATTG
>NZ_NOZT01000098.1:0-1929 GCF_002412355.1 Acinetobacter sp. YT-02 | reverse complement strand
TCGGTTAAGTCAATAACTGGTGTCTTTCCTGTTGTTCTCCAGCAGATCAATAACTCATATAAGCGAACTGCATAGGCACTCGATAGACTACTAATTTGTTCAATATCGTACTTCGAGAATTGTTCCTCTAACCTTGTGATCAGTGGAACAACCGCAGGGGCGAAAATAACCTCAACCGTTGCAGTTTCATCAATGTAAGCAATTTGGCTGACCCAACGACTTGTAATATTAGCTCGTCCACGTTCACGCTTTTCTTGATAGCTGAATTGACGGGCAAATAAATCTTTGCAGGCATCTTTTAGGGCTTGATAAGCAGTCTGTCTAGCTACACCAAATTGATTGATATAACTCTCTGCATGGACTGTAAGAGGGTCATTTGCGTTAATTCCTTTGCCTGATTCTCTAGCTTCAAGGATAGCTAAAAGAATTAACCGCTGTTCAACCAAGTCTAAGTTATAACTAGCGTTCATTAGGGCGTTATCTTTTACTATTAAATCACTCATAAACCACCTATATATTTTATTACGTTATACCACATAAAAATATTATTGTGTATTAAGGTAGGTAAACGGTGGGGTATTGGTAGGTAAACGGTGGGGTATTGGTAGGTAAACGGTGGGGTATTGGTAGGTAAACGGTGTTAAATGCCCTCTGTATGCCTTGCTAGGCTTGCGTTTCAGCATGTCTAAAAGCATTTAAAAGCATTTAAAAACCTTAAAAGCCCATTTCCACCATGAAAATTGCCCTATGTTTTCGCTAAAGCTCAAACTTTTTTGACTTCACTTCGTTACGTCAGGGGCAATTTTTAGCAAATGACAGTTGAGCTATCAGAAAAATCAAAAGCAAAAGCAACAATGACGGCTATCGCCGACTTTTTTAAAAGCAAAATCAAAAGCAAAAACGGAAATCGGGAAGTATGAAATTCTGTCACCTAGGAACTACTTATTACCCACTTACAAATACCGTCTAGAACACCTTAAACTTGCTTTGCAAGTTGACCATAGCTGCGCTATGGTAAAAACTAAAAAAATGGCTCAAATTCAATAATTCTTTTACTACATTACATGGCTGTTTTTTGGCTAAAAAAAGTGTAATTTAGAGGTAAAACCCTCGATTACAATATTATGGGATAATGGCACTCGCTGCGCTCGTGTCTTTTCAAAAGCAAAAGCTCACGATAGTAAAACCATCTAGCAGCCAATATTTTAAAAGCTGTTTTTCAGAGGGGGAATAATCGAGCTTTCATTGTGTCGCTCGTAGACACTCGCTAATTACTTTCTTTGAAAAACAAAAAAAGCGTCACTATCAGTAGTGACGCTTTTTGAAATTTAATAACAGCAAGCCTTTCAAGCATAATTTTCTACGTGATTGCTACGTGACAGACTAAAAAACTACGCCAAATTCTTCTAATTTTGATTGCCATTGGTCGGCTATTGAATCGGTTGTAATCTCACTTTGAATACGTGCCATCATCTGCATGATTGATTCATCACCTTGTTTAAACCGATCTGATAGACGGTTAGACATGATTAACCCTGTAATCTTGCTTGCTCGATGCTGTAAATCGCTCAAATTTGCGTTTTCAGGTTGTTTTACGATGTTGGCAGGGATTTGACTAGGCTTTTCGATACGTTGGCTAGAATCGCTGTTTTTTGGCGTTTCAGGTTCTGTTTTTTTCTTCTGCTTAAACTTGAATGAAAACCCTGTGATTGTCCGCCCTTTTTTGTGCTGTTCGTAGGTAGCTGTGATGTCTGTATGTTCGTTGACTTGTTTCAATGCTAGCTCCAAAACACCACGTTTAAACACATCCATACGCTGATATTCAGTATCTAACACGCCTATGCGCTTTCTGAATTCGGTTAAGTCAATAACTGGTGTCTTTCCTGTTGTTCTCCAGCAGATCAATAACTCATATAAGCGAACTGCATA
>NZ_NOZT01000083.1:0-4255 GCF_002412355.1 Acinetobacter sp. YT-02 | reverse complement strand
AAACTATCTAATTTACTTTAGAAATAAACGCCTTGAAGTAACACATAGGCTTTATGTTGTAGCCACAAATGAAAATAATATTGTGGAGTCTGCCAAAAGACATCTCAAGTTAAGTGATTACTATATCCATGATTGGATGGATGTTGGTCAAAGTAAGAAAAAAGGTATTCCATCTATCTCTATTTAAAAGAGCTTTTATGAAAAATATTTTATTACTAAGCATGGTATTAGCTGTAACAGGTTGTGTAAGTACGAGTCATGTTCTTCCAATGGGAAAAGATACTTTTTCTGTTTCAGCTACTTCTGATGGTTTTCGTGATGCAGCAGCTGCACGCAATAGTGCATTTAAGAAAGCTACAGATCAATGTACAGCGTTGGGTAAAAATTTTATGTTCGTGAATGAGTCAATTATGCCTACACGCATGAATATTGATACAACCGTTACCCTTACATTTCGTTGTTTAGCAGATAACGACCCTCAATATACAAGACCTAATATTGAGCATGTTCCTAATGTCATAATTGAGAATCGAAGCAAATAAGATCAGAGAGATAATGAGCATTTGCTTGTTTTGAGAAAAGAAAAAGCCCATTCAGTATTGAAACTAAATGGGCTTTCGCTTTATATTCAGCGGTACGCAGTTATTTGATGCTTGCAACATCGAATAACGAAGATCAGCAGAGCTACCAACTCGTGCAGATTTCACACTAAGGCTTGTACCTGAACTCTATTTTCACAATAAACAGTGTTTAGATCAAGACTCAAAATGATAAGTCTTCGTTAATCCGTGTTTTAAATCGTCAAATAAGCATCATAGATCGAGCTTTGCCTGCTTCTGCGTGTCCGTTGTTATACGGATTGGCATGCGTTGCATGTGGAGGGAATAAGTGTCACTGGTGCAACGTAGCGATAGTCGAAAGGCTAAACCGCTACAGGGGAATCTCACAAAAGCGGAGCGTTAAGAGTAGCTGTATAGGTCGGTTAAGTTGCATGTTGGGGAAACCCTCGCAGAGATACCGCCATACTTCGACAGGGAGCGTGTGGGAGAAGGTGCAAGACCTTTAGTCCTTGTCTGCATAGTCAGCAAAGCTATGTGCGGATACGACCGATATACGTGGCTCCGAAGCCAAAAGAATATGCGGTAAATCGGCAATACTTAAAGGATGTGTCATTTTTTTAAATGACCGCCTTTAGGGAGAGTATTGCCGAAACTCTCTCAACCGTTCACCAAAGCCAAAGCACGGAGTGCGACGCTTTGGGGACGAGTTGAGAAGTTGAGAGCATTTTGTTTTATTGGTTGTAAGGACGTAGAACTTTAAGAATGGTATTAATTGTTTTATTAAACTTTTTGCTTAGGCTATTTATTATTAGATTCTTCAAAATATTGTTTTAATTCCTTTTCATGTTGAGCCTTTTTTTGCTTATAGACTTGTTTAGTAACCCAAATAGTTCCAGCAATTGCTGCAACAAATAATGCAACTTTGAAGTTTGTGCCTATTGTGCTGTATACATCATCAAATGCTTTAAATATCAGTCCTGTAAGAACAGTTATTAGTACTAAGCCAAGTATCCAACAATTAAAAACTATAAGTTTTTCTTCTGATAATTCTTTTTGTTGAATCAATATTCCTATGCGATATGCAATCATTCCTGAAATAATTAAAGTAAATGCCCCTAAAATATCTTTAGCTACCTCCATGTCCATATATTCAATAAGTAATATTGAAAGGGTTGTGAGCAGTACAAATACAGCTATAGAGCAAATCCAAGAGATCACATTTCGCATAAATTTTAGTTTTAAGCTTAATTAAGTTAGATAATACTCAATATCTTATTTTTTCGTCTTATTTCTTTGATTTAAAGTTTCTTGTCCTAATTCTTTCCAAATTTGCCATTTCATATCATTTGGATCAATTTCAGCAGTTTTAAGCAGAACTCCAAGTAACTCTGCTGGGTCACGTTGATCTAGGTTAGCAATTTCAAATAGTGCGCCTAATTGGATGAGATGACGTGTACGAGCTTTACGTTCAGCTTCCTTTTCAGCGTTTAGCAGTTTCCGAACAGCTATTTTCTGTTTATTAGCTCGATCTATGGCTTTTTCGGCTTTAATCAGTGCATTTAACTTCTTCTCTTGGTCTGGTGTGCGGTATTGGATTTGAGCTAATTCCAATAAAAGTTTTTGTGCATCACTAGGATTTTTTAAAGCAGAAATATAGGTGGTTTTTTCAGACAGCCAATCATTATTCATATTCAATTCCTTAATTTAGATACCGCAAAAGTACAGGCTCAATACTCAAAGAACGATAACAAAATAATTACGTCCAAGTAACGTAATTTTGTTAAAGTCGTTCTAGAGATTGTCGCCTATACTTCCATCAAAAATTTGATGGCGCGCTTAGACGTTTCTCAATTTTATTGAGAAACCTAAGCACGTTAGGGACTTCATCCCTAAAACCCTGAAACTTCTTTTTTTCGTTCAATTGAAAATTGAGTGAAAAAAAGAAGTACCAAAGCTAGGAGCAACAGCATGCAACTAAAACAGGTATTGGGAAAAATCAAAGATATTAGTTTTGGCGTGATCGCAGCACCGCTACTTATCATCATTATGATGTGGGCTTCGATACTTGATCAAAAAGCGTTTAAAAAAGAACGTAATCGAAAAAAGGAACAGGATAAGACCTAATGGCGATTGCTCGTTTAAGTGTCAAAGTCGGTAAGGCAGGCAAAGCAGCACCACATGCCGAATATATTGATCGGGATGAAGAAAAGAAGCTGAAACAGGAACAGGCAGAAACCGACCTTGAACATAGTGCCTATGGAAATATGCCGAAATGGGCTGAACATAATCCGATTACCTTTTGGCAGGCAGCCGACCTTTACGAGCGCAAAAATGGCAGTACCTATCGAGAATATGAAATTGCCCTACCTAGAGAAATGAATGCCGAGCAACGCTTAGAATTGGTTGAGGACTTCATTCAGTCCGAGATCGGCTCAAAATATCCGTATCAATTTGCGATTCATAACCCTAAAGCAATGGACGGCAACGATCAGCCCCACGTCCACCTGATGTTTAATGAACGTCTGCAAGATGGAATCCAACGAGATCCGGAGCAATATTTCAAACGCTATAACAGCAAGAATCCTGAACGTGGCGGAGCTAAAAAAGACAATACCGGCAAGAGTTACCAGGAACGAAAAACTGATATTAAAGACCTACGCCAAAGATGGGCAGATTTATGCAATAGCCATCTAGAGAAGCATAAAATTGACAGCCGTATTGATATGCGAAGCTACAAAGAGCAAGGCATAGAGAAAGAACCCGAAAAGAAACTATTACCAAGTCAAGCCAAAGACCCTGAAATCAGGGAAGCTCTGCAACAGTCACGTACAGCCTATAAAGAGTTTGAGCGACTAGACTTAGGCGATCCGAAAAAAGACCTTAAAGAACTAAAAGACAGCCCAATTTCAGACAAAGAAATTAAACAAGGTATTGAGAGCTTTAAAGCTGATTTTGACAGCTTCAAACAGCTTGCCTTAGAGCAGTACAAAGAACAGCAGAAATTAGAGCGAGAGCAACAGAAAACCATGAGTTATAAGGGGATGAGCCGATGACACCTGATGAAAAAAAGCTATATGCACTGATGGCAGTTGCAGAACAACAGCAGAACCTAGTCAATCAGGCTGTTAAAGAGCTTCAAATCACCGAAGAACGCATTCAAAAGGTCATCGCAGGGCAAACCCATAGCACCGTATCAAAATCGCTAAATACGGGCTTACAGGAAGGTACAGCAGAGCTTATCAAGACCGCTAAGGCACTTGGACGCTTGAATAATTCGATTGATTCAGTGATTCATCAATGGTCATGGAAGTTAATAGCCATTGTTTTAGGTGCTTTTGCCATTTTGATGTTGGCAATGACTTGGTTATTTATCGTCTATATAAAACCTTTAGGCAATATTCCGCAGATCGAGAGCCTAAGACAGCAGGGAATCCAGTTTGATATTGGAAGCTGTAAAGTTGATGGAGAATCTAAAACCTGTGTTCGAGTAATGAAAAAGCAGTGCGGATATGGGAAAAATGCCGATTTTTGTGTGATTGACCCTAAATAGAAAAACTTTCTATTTCAAATGGAGTTAGCTAGGCTTAACTTTGGTTAATAAATCTTTATGAATAACATGAAAAACTATCTAATTTACTTTAGAAATAAACGCCTTGAAGTAACACATAGGCTTTATGTTGTAGCCACAAATGAAA
>NZ_NOZT01000081.1:0-5582 GCF_002412355.1 Acinetobacter sp. YT-02 | reverse complement strand
GCTTTTCGGGTGTATCGGGGGTGAAGCCCCTGATCAAGGTCACAGACTATCACTGTTTAACGAAGTTAAATAGGGGTAGCTGTGTATCCTTGCTTATTTAAAAATGGACAGAATTGTTATGTAATAATTAAATCAAATGACACGGTATATAAACTCTAAGAAGTATTGGCATGAATCTTGTAAAACAAAGGCGCTCAACTCTTTCTCACCGTCCCCCCATCCCTCGCTTTGCTCGGGCTGATGGTGAACGTTGAGAGAGTTTCGGCAATACTTTCCCTAAGGGTCGATGATTTAAAATCAACGTCCCTTAAGTATTGCCGATTAACCTGTAATTGGGCTGACGGAGCCACGCATCGGTCGTATCCGCACATGGTGTTGCAAACACCATGCAGACAAGGACTAAAGGTTGTGCACCTTCTCCCACGCGCTCCCTGTCGAAGTATGGCGATATCTCTGCGAGGATTGCTCCAACATGCAATTTAACCGACCGATACAACTACTTCCAACGCTCCGCCTATGTGAGATCCCCTGTAAGCGGTTTAGCCTTGCGACTATCGCTACGATGCACCAGTGACACTTATTCCCTCCACATGCACCGCATATCAACCTAAAAAGGATGCACAGGAGTAGATAAAGCTCGACCGTTAGGTGCTTATTTGATGATTTAAACTGCTGAATTAACGAAGGACTTCAAATTGAGGCTTGTCAAACTGTTCTAATTCTTTAAAATAGATAGTGGTACTAGCCTTTAAGGTGAATATCAGTACGAGTTGGAAGCTCTGCCGATCTTTCGTTAATTGATGTTGGAAGCATCAAATAACTGTACCCTCTGAATTTAAAGGAAAACCCCTCTGTGTTGCAAGATGCAGAGGGGTTTTTCTTTAAAAATATTTTTTTATTGACCAAGTTACCTCTTTTACGATAAAAAACGAGATTTTATACAATAAAAATAGGACTTAGATTAAATTGAAAAGACTTATTGGCTTATGTACTTTATGCTTTTTCCAGCTATCCCATGCAGATCTTCCTTTAACGGTTGAAAATTTAATTTCAGACAAAGGTAGATTCACAACAGAGTTAGGCATGATCTATGGTAATAGTAAAATTAATGATACTAAATTAGGCGGCTACGTTCCTGTACAGGTTTCAGAGTCTTCTTTTATTAATATTCCAACCAATATAAATAATGAACAACTTCAGAATGAATATTTAGTTACAACATTAGGGCTTAAGTATGGACTAATGAAAGACTTAGATATTAGCCTACGTACTAATTTTCTTTACACATCAAATCGCCCCTTAAATATAAATTCCAATCAAGAATCTCAAAAATATACTGATGTCTCTGATGTTACTATTGGATTAAATTATCAACTCCTACAAGATTCAAAATATCCAGCATTAGTTGCTTTTTTGGAAACATCTATTCTTGAAAAAAATAAAAAAGAAAGTTCAAATTTTTCTAGCTGGAGTACTGGGGTTACAACTTATCGCTCTTACGATCCAATAGTTCTTTCCCTAACTACTGGATATAAGCATAATCTTAAAAGAAATATAAATACTGAAGGGGAATATAAACCTGCCGATCTATTTTTCTTCAACCCTCAAATTGCATTTTCTGCAAATGATCGTATTTCATTAATTGCAGGATTAACGTTTAAAGCCCTTAATGAACAAAAAATAAATAGTATAGTAGTTGAGAAAAAAAGAAATAATATAGATTATAACTTTGGCGTTGGATTGGGGTTAGACAATAAATCAAATCTAAATATACAAACAACCATTCATCAAGATTTCAATAATTCACATGATATTCGTTTGAATTATAGTAGAAAGTTCTGATATAACCTAACATCAACAATAAAATACGGGTAACAAAATGAAAACATTAATCACGACAATAGCTTTATCTACAACAATGATCACAACCCAAGTAATGGCAGAACAGCCAATACAAGCATCAGACAATACAGCTGATTTAAGCACTATCTTTGAATCATCTCATGTTGAAAAGATTCAAGCTTTGGAATTATCGAATCAAGAAATGAAAGATACTCAAGGTGCTCTTGCTCCATGGGTAATTGGTGGTGCTGTTGGTGGTTTATCTGGGGGAGCCATGTATTCATATGGTGTTTGGAAAGGGAACTATCAATGGAATACTAATAGATTTTTAGGGAATGTTGGCACTGGAGCCGTAATTGGTGGAACCTTTGGAGCTGCTGGGGCAGCCGCAGGTGGAGGTCTAAGTGCTGGTGCTAACATCTGGAGAGTAAATAGTTTCTCCACAAACTTTGGCGCCAACTCTATTTGGCGTCGTTAAATATATGTTTGAGCTAATTGGTAGCTTAGTAGAGGCTGTAGCAGGGTATGTTGCCGCCTCTATATCTAAGAATGGTAAAGTATCTAAAAAAAGAATCTTATATATTGCTATATCTACTGGTTCCATATTTTTTATAGGATTTAGTATTTACAACTTAATTTCTAGTGAAAATAATTGGATATATGAATTGCTTCTATTTTCACTAGCTTTATCATTTTTAACATATTTATTAATTTTAGCATTGGCTAAGTTAGCTAAGAACAAGTGAATATGAAAAATTTTTTTTTAATTTTACTTTTTTTTTCAAAATTTGCTTATTCATCACCTATTTATATTAATAACTACAACTATGACATTAAGATTAAATCATGGAAAGAAATCCGAGATAAAAATATAGTGAAGCAAGACTTAGACTTCTCTTGTGGTGCAGCATCCATTGCAACCTTACTTAATGGTTATTACAACCAAAGAACAACAGAACAACAAGTCCTCAAAATTATGGACAAAGGTGATCTAATAGCATCTTTTGATGATATGCAGAAAGCCTTAAATACATTAGGTTTTGAAGCAAAAGGCTATGCCGTATCTTTAGAAACTTTAAAGAAGCTAAAAATTCCCGTAATTGCATATATCAAACATCGTAAAAATGACCACTTCACTGTAATTTCAGGAATTAATGATCATTTTGTACGTGTATCAGATCCGTCACTAGGTCAAAGAATTCTAAACATTCACCAGTTCAAAAATATGTGGGAAACCCGTTCGGATAAACACTTAAAAGGCAAAGTTCTGATTATCCTTCCAAAAGACGAATCAATTAACTTCAATTTTTTCACAAAAGAAATAACATCCCCGACTCTTCAATCAATAAAATTTTTAGCATCTCAACATTAATTCAATTTTTCTATTTTGCCCCAAATAAGATACAACTGAGATCATCTATCGAAATCCATGCCTCGATCCTGCTTAGGTCGAGGTTTCTCAATTTCTTTTTTTTGTTCCTTTATCTGAATGATATTTTTTTCAATATCTCGGATGTTTCGAGTAAATTCTGCTGAGCTTTGGTCACTTGTGACGAGACTGTATTCTGTACGCTCGAGATTTTCTCTAGTAATTCTCTGTTGTTCGCTGTAATCCTGTTCATCTCTTGGACTTTTCCATTGATCTGCTCGGTATAGTTCGCTGTACTGCGTTCTAGCTCGTGAAGTTGCTTCTGTATTGCCGATAATGATTTCTGTGTTTGCTGTAAGCTCTGCTGATCGCTCTCGATTGCCTTTGACTGCGCTGACAAGGCTTGGATAATCTTGGTTTGCATTGTGTCTAAAGCTTGCTGTTGCTTCTGCAATTGCGATTGTTGTTGCAGTAATTGTTGCTGTTGTTCTTCGATGATTCTCAATAATTGTGTTTCTAATTCGGTCATCGTTTAGTACCCCATTGGAATCATGTAACCGTTCTGCCATTCCCCTGCATTCTTGTTGATCTGAATACAGAGACGTTGTGCTTTGCTGTCTGGTCGCTTGCATGTGCTGATCATCAAACTGCCCCCTGATCGGTTCAAATGGTCGACCCTCATTTGCTTCTCGTTGATCACTGTATTTAGCGTCTGCATCTCGCTGTACTTGTTTTTGGTGACAAGACCAAGCGAGAAAATCGCTATAAGCAAAATAACTGCTGCTGAAATCAGTCCCATATTCAAAATAGTAAGTTTTTTCTGTACCGCTTGATTCTGGGCTTGCTGTTCTTGGCTCTGTATTTGCTCGTTTAATTGCGTTAAATGGCTCAATTTCGATTGCAGCAAGGCTTGATACTGGTTTAACTGTTTCTCGACCGTCTGAGCACTGTTTTGAATGCTCTGGGCTATTTTCTCGTCCGACTGTTGAATAGCGGTCGCAGTGATATTGGCTCTTGTGTTCAAGCTGTCTCTGATAGTCTGCGACGTTTGCTCGATACCGCTCAGAAGTTGTTCCTCTGTATTCTTCAATTCGTTGTTGTACTTCTTGTCGATATTCGCCAGTAGCTCTAAAGCCTTGCTCATAAATCTCGCCCTCTAAACGGATGGGACGTTTTGCGCCCTCATACGGGTTTTCAATGGATATGGAGTTTTTTACTTGTCGAGTGACATTGATTTGATTCGATTCAAGCCATTGCACCAATTCTTGCCGATCGGCAACTTCCCCATTGGCAACCGCTCGGTAAACACGTTGATGTAACTGCGCTTTAAAATCCTTAATATCTTTGGGTAGATTCTTTTTATTTAAAAATAATTGGCGATGAGCAGGATCATCGGGGTCATACAGTGAATGTTCGGTATTGGTGATCTGCTTAAATAGATCGACGCGATCTAAATCGACTGGCGCATAGAATGGCTGTAGGCGTTTGCCTGTTGAAAGCTCAACATTGGGAATCACAAAATTTAGCTCGAGCCGTGTCTCGCCTGTGTCCTGATTAATTTTGTCTTGGTGCTGTACCCATAGGATTTGATACTGGTCTTGATCAAGACCTGGGAAAAGACATTGCTCAAAATTTTGCATGATCTGCTGTTTATCTTGGTTAGATAAATCATGCTCGTAAAAAGACAAACAACCACTAGTATATTTTTTGGCAAAAGGACTGCTATCAATCAATTGCGCTGTTAGCTCTACATCACCACTTAAAACCCTGTGCATGTTCTCGCTCTCGATCTTCACCCAATAAATAATCAAGACAACCTTTTGACAAACCTGAACCATGTCGAAAAAAATCAACGATCATCTGGACGTAACTCCCGAAGCTGCTGATCTATGGAAATCAACAAATGAAGTAACTTCACTTTGTCAAAAGTACCTACCCCTGCAATATCGGTATTCACTGCTTTAGCAATCTGATTCACATTGTTGCCAGTCCGACTAAGTTCTAAAATTAACGCTCGCTCTGTCTTGCTATACGAAGATTCAACGACCTTTGTGGCTTTAATTTTCTGGTCATCTTCTGCTTTGGAATTATGAATTTTAGTCGCTTTCTCTACTGCTGCTTGTCTAAGCAACTTTGCAATCGAACCATAAGGATTATTGGAATCGAGCAATTGATATTCTGATTCTGAAAGTCTGACTTTAAAGGTTCGTTCTCGAACTGCTTTACTCTGTTTGTTTTCTTGTTCCTGTCCTGACATTTCAATCTACCCTGCTTTGGCTTTTGTAAGCTTTAAAAAAGCTTTTCGGGGGTATCGGGGGTGAAGCCCCTGATCAAGGTCACAGACTATCACTGTTTAACGAAGTTAAATAGG